>JALHUG010000008.1 GCA_022866185.1 Dehalococcoidia bacterium | reverse complement strand
GGTCTGTTTGTGATGCAGCTCTGCGACCTCCTGATCCTTGTGCGACTCAATGCCCAGAAGTAGTACCTTTAGGCCAACCTTCGCCCACTGCTCCACCAGCTCCGGCCGGCGAGCGATGTCACCGGTACGCACCTGCGCCCAGTATTTCCAGCCACTGCCCTTCCAGCCGACCCGATTGAGCTCGCCGATCATGGCAGCAATCTCCAGCGAGCGGCCGGCGTCGGCCCAGAACTCGTCATCAACAAAAGCAGCAACCTCAATTCCATCCGGCAGCCTCTCCAGCTCGGCGATTACGCGAGCCGGGCTCTTCTTGCGATATCGACGCCGATTGAACACCCAGACCGAACAGAAGTCGCAGTCGTACGGACAGCCGCGAGTAGTCTCAACACCTCCCACCGCTCCCATCACGCCCAAATAGTAGTCCGGCTGATAACGGCCCACCAGACTCCAATCAAGGAAGGGAAGAGTGTCCAGGTCATCAACCTGCGCTCTGTCTGGAGTGAGTACCTTATGCTCACCTCTTCTGAAGGCGATCCCTGGAATGGCATCGAAAGGGCCACCACCAGCGATTGCCCTCACCAACTCCGGGAAGGTGATTTCCGCCTCCCCGCGAACAGCGAAGTCAACAGATGCTTCCTCCAGCACATCGTCCAGGGCCATGCTGGCGTGATATCCGCCCCAGACGATCGGCACGTTGGGCAGCACCTTCTTCGCTCGACGAGCCAGCATCTTGGCGGCTTCTGCCTCGGCCGTGTAGGCTGTCAAGCCAATCAGGCCGGGGTTGAACTGCGACAGCTCCTCCTCAAAGGCGCTGTCCTCCTCCAGACGCATGTCAATAATGCGGAGCTCATGGTCAGCTACGGAGGCAGCCACCGTCAGAAGCTCTAACGGGGGCGTCCTGGCCAGAGACGTGAAGCCAACCGAGAAATCAGATATGTCGGGCTTGACGAGCAGTATCTTCACTCTTATCACCAATTCCTAACGAGATATCATACACCAAGCAGCCCACCCCCTACCAGCCCCGGCGACGCATAATCGATGGCTCCTTCAGCCCCTTGCGACTCCAGGTTCTTGATCGGGCGAGCGCTCTCGTCCTTGGAGATGAGGCCGGCGCGATATGCGGCCCGTTCCTCCGCCATCTTGCGCACCCCTGCCGCCTAGAAGAGCCGGCGCGGCTTGATGAAGTCCCTGACCGCATCCACCACCCGCTCCTGACCTGCACGGTTGACGAAATGGCCAAGGCCAGGGATCTCCAGGTGGGCGATGTTCGGGCGGCGCATGGAAGCAAGCGTATCGTAGGGAACAAGGCTCTCCTCCGTTCCCCTCACAATCAGCACAGGAATATCCAGGCGGCCTAGCTCGTCCGTAGCATCCCACCGCAAGAGCGAGCGGCCCAACTCGCAAGCGCTGCGAGGTGAGGTAATCCCTTCCACCAAGCGAAAGCGCTTCTTCCAGCCAATACGACTGACCCCGGGCAGGAGCGGAACCATCTGTGGTACCCACTTCACAATCAGTTTGGCGGAGCCGGGGATAGCAGATGCGACAAGGCACGCCTTCAGCCAGGCGGGCAGCTCCCTCCCCCTGATGATCGGCTCGAAGAGCACCAGCCGCTCCATTGCGCCGGCGTGGGTAGCAGCATAGCGGATGAGGGAGGTGGCCCCAGCCGAGAAGGCTAGACCGATGACCGGTCGTCGGCCGATGACTTGGCTATGGAAATCGCCCGACCACTCGCCCAGCCAGGGAACGGTCAGCGTCTCGTTGGGCGCCTCTGACTCCCAGAATCCCGGCGGGTCTGGCGCGTAGCCTTCGTGAGTGCGCTCGGTGGCCTCGACCACCACATCAGCCCGCCTTCCCAGCAAACCAGACAGGACCAGCAGTGGTGCTCCCCGCCCACGACGCAGGTAGCAGGTCTGAATTCCCTTAACTAGCGCCGTGAATTTGCTTCGAAGGTTCATGAAGCCCTCCCGTCATGAGCTCACCTTCGGCGTCTTCCCGCTCTTAGGCCCGATTCTATCCATCTTGGCCGTCAAGGGGAACCCCCCTTGGCTGTTGAAAAACGCCCCGCTCGCCCTTCGACAGGCTCAGGGTGAGCGTTTACCCCGCTCAGGGTGAGCGTTTACCCCGCTCATGGTGAGCGTTTACCCCGCTCAGGGTGAGCCTGTCGAACCATGAGCGGAGATAGTGGGTGTTTCAACAGATTCTCCAGTTCGAGGAGGAGAACAAAGATTGGGATGGGGCACCATGCGCCAGGCAGCGCACCCGCTACCAACCCCGGCGACGCATGGCCGATAGCTCTTTCAGCCCTTCTTCGTCGCCTACCAGCTCCCGCCGCAAGTCGACGATCTGGTCGCGCAGGAGAGCCGCTCGCTCGAACTCCAGGTTCTGGGCTGCCTTCTTCATCTGCGACTCCAGGTCCTTGATCAGGCGAACGATCTCGTCCTTGGGGATGGGGCCGGTGCGATATACGGCCCGCTCCTCCGTCACCTTGCGCACCCGGTCGGTGAGGTCGCGGATGGCCTTGCGGATGCCCTCCGGCTGGATGCCGTGCTCCTCGTTGTAGCTCATCTGGATGCGCCGCCGCCGGTTGGTCTCCTCGATGGCCTTGCGCATCGATTCGGTCATGGTATCGGCGTACATCATGACCCGCCCGTCTACGTGGCGGGCGGCTCGCCCCATGGTCTGGATGAGCGACCATTCGGAGCGCAGGTAGCCCTCCTTGTCGGCGTCCAGGATGGCCACCAGGCTCACCTCCGGCAGGTCCAGGCCCTCCCGCAAGAGGTTGATGCCCACCACCACGTCGTAGACGCCCAGGCGCAGGTCGCGCAGGATCTCCACCCGCTCCAGGGTCTGGATCTCCGAGTGCAGGTAGTGGGTCTTGACCCCCATCTCCCTGAGATAGTCCGCCAGGTCCTCGGCCATCTGCTTGGTGAGGGTGGTGACCAGCACCCGCTCACCCCGCTCCACCCGCTGGCGGATCTGCTCGATGAGGTCGTCCACCTGCCCCTTGCTGGGCTTCACCTCGATGGCGGGATCGATAAGGCCGGTGGGGCGAATGATCTGCTCCGCCACCTGCTCGCTGTGCTCGTACTCGTACGGGCCGGGCGTCGCCGAGACGAAGACCACCTGGTTGATGTGGCGGTCGAACTCAGCGAAGTTCAGCGGGCGGTTGTCCAGGGCCGAGGGCAGGCGGAAGCCGTAGTCCACGAGGGTCTGCTTGCGCGCGATGTCGCCCTTGTACATGCCCCGAATCTGGGGTATGCCCATGTGCGACTCGTCGATGAACATGAGGAAGTCGTCGGGGAAGTAGTCAAGGAGGGTCCAGGGCGTGCTCCCCGGCGGCCGGCGGGCCAGGTGGCGCGAGTAGTTCTCGATACCGCCGCAGTAGCCCTGCTCCCGCATGCACTCGATGTCGTAGCGGGTGCGCTCCCACAGGCGCTGGGCCTCCAGCAGCTTGCCCTGGGCCTTGAACCACTCCACCCGCTCCTCCAACTCCACCTGGATGTCCTCGATGGCCGCCAGCAGCTTGTCCTGGGAGGTGACGAAGTGCTTGGCGGGATAGATTTCGATGCGCTCCAGCTCGCCCAGCACCTCGCCGGTGAGCGGGTCAAGCTGGCAGATGCGCTCCACCTCGTCGCCCAAGAAGTCGACCCGCACCGCCAGCTCCTCGTACGAGGGCATGATGGTGAGGCTGTCGCCGCGCAGGCGGAAGCGGCCGCGCACGAGGTTTGTGTCGTTGCGCTCGTACTGCATGTCCACCAGCTTGCGCAGGCTGCGGCGGCGGTCGCTGCGCTCGCCCTTCTTGAAGGTGAGGACGAAGTTGTAGTACTCGGAGGGCTCACCTAAACCATATATGCAGGACACCGAGGCCACAATGACCACGTCCCGCCGCTCGAACAGGGCGCGAGTGGCGGCGTGGCGCAGCGTGTCGATCTCCTCATTGATGTCAGCGTCCTTGGCGATGTAGGTGTCGCTGCGGGGGATGTAGGCCTCGGGCTGGTAGTAGTCGTAGTAGCTGACGAAGTACTCGACGGCGTTCTCGGGGAAGAACTCGCGGAACTCGCTGTAGAGCTGGGCGGCCAGCGTCTTGTTGGGCGAGAGGACCAGCGCGGGGCGATTGCAGCGGGCCATGACGCTGGCCATGGTAAAGGTCTTGCCGCTGCCGGTCACCCCCAGCAGCGTCTGAGTGCGATAGCCCTTCGCCAGGCCCTCGACGAGCTTCTCGATGGCCTGAGGCTGGTCGCCCGTGGGCGCAAAGTCAGAGACGAGACGGAAGGCAGGCACGATCCGCCTACATCAAGAAGGCCTCTTTGGGAGCGAGCCGCTGCTCTACGGGGTCTACGGCTAGCAAGAACGCTTCCAAAGTATGCGCCCCGATGATCGGCGGCGCATCGGGCGAGCCGAAGAGACAAAGGATGGGCCGTCGCTGCCCGTTCAGTTCTGCTTCAACCTGCCCTATCGCCCACTGCTCCGTCTGCCCGTTGGCAAAGCGGACCGGCACGGTATCGAAAGGCCGCACGCCCAGGCGCTCCAAGATGGGCGCCGGGATGGTGGTAAACATGGCGCCGGTGTCCACCAGCGCGTCGAGCGTCTCCGCGGCCCCCGAGGCCGCAATCAGCCGGATGGAATGAAAGAAAGTGCCCATGATCTCCCCCTTCTTCCTATTCTACCATCGGAGGCGAGAGGCTGCTGCTCACGGGGGCGGTTCGCCGTTGGTGGTTTGGTATTCGACCCCCGCCTGAAGGCGGGGGCATCGGATTCGCCTGCCCATGCCCCAGCCTTATGGTCATCAAGAAAATAAGAATACCCCTGAGGGTTGAAACCCTCAGCTTTGGGGAAGCTGTGGGATTTATCCCGCAGAGGTGAATCTAAATAGTTGAACGCCTTTAGGCTGGGGTGTGTGAAACAAGAAGCCCAGATACGAACCAGCTACCGCCTCACCCCTTCTGCATCCGCTGGAAGACGGCCCTTATCACTTCCTCCACCGAGGCCAGGGCCTGCTCCCGCGTGATCTCCTCCACCAGGGTGCTCGCCTCCCGCTGGCTGAAGCCAAGCCCCATCATGCCCGCTACGGCGTCTCGCCTCACCTGCTCCGAGGTCAGCGCCGACGCCGCTTCGGGCATCTCCGCGAAGCCTTCGTCGCGCAGCAGGGCGAAGGGCGTCACCTTGCCCCGCAGCCGGGCGACGATCGTCTCGGCGGTCCGGGCGCCGATGCCCGGCAGCCGTCGCAGGGAGGCGATATCGCCCTCCTCGATCCAGCACGCTATCGTTGATACGGAGAAGACGAGGGCCTTTAGGGCTCGAGTCGCCCCCACGTCAGGCACCTCGATGAACCGGGCGAAGAACTCCCTCTCCACCGGCCGCTTGAACCCGATGAGCTTAGGGATGGGCTGCCGCTCCGCCGCGTAGTAGAAGGTGTCCAGCTCGATATCCTGCTCCAGCTCGGCGTCCTCGAATGCCCGCCAGACGAACATCGGCAGGAATACCTCGTAGCAGACGCCGTTCACCTCCACCTCGACGCTCATCTCCTCGTCGTTCTTCTTGCGCAGTATGCCGTGCAGGTGCGAGATCATCTCACGCTCTCCCTACCCCGATGAATGCGCCAGCAGCTCCCGCCGACGCTGGAAGCAGTGGCAGATGGCGACAGCCAGGGCGTCGGCGGCGTCCGCCGGCTGGGGGGCATCGGCCAGGCCCAGGAGGAGGCGCACCATCTCCTGCACCTGCACCTTCTGGCTGCCGCCGTAGCTGGTGACGAACTGCTTGACCTGGGCCGGCTGGTACTGGAAGGTCGGCAGGCCGGCCTGGGCCGCCGCCAGCAGGGCCACCGCCCGCGCCTCGCCGATGGCCACCGCCGCCCGCACGTTGCCGACCAGAAAGTCCTCCACCGCCACCTCCGCCGGCTGCCACTCGGCGATCACGGCAGCGATGCCATCGTGGATCTGGCGCAGGCGCTCGGGCAGTGGCCGCCGCCTCTGTATTTTCAGCGCCCCGTAGGCCACCGCCTGCGTTCGGTCCTCGCACAGCAGGACGAGGCCGTAGCCGGTGGTGGAGAGACCAGGGTCGATGCCCAGGATCAACAGCCCAGAGGGCAGCGGCTTAGGCAGGAGGTTGACCACAGCGCCGACGAAAAAGACCGTTCATGAGCGGCTGGCGTACTCCAGCAGCACCTCGTCGGGGAAGTCGCCGTTGGAGCACACCTGCTGCACGTCGTCCAGCTCCTCGAGGGCGTCCAGCAGCTTCAGCACTTGCACCGCATGCTTGTCGTCCAGGCTGATGGTGCTCTTGGGGATCCTGGACAGATCAGCCGAGGCCACCGCCACCCCCATCTCCTCCAGGCTGCTTCGCACCTTCTCCAGACCCTCGGGGGCGGTGTGCACCTCGACCCCCTTCTCCTCGACCTTCACGTCCTCGGCGCCGGCGTCGATGGCCATCAGGGCGATCTCCTCGGGGTCT
>JALHUG010000066.1 GCA_022866185.1 Dehalococcoidia bacterium | reverse complement strand
CTGGTCGTTCCCCAGGTTGAGATTGTGGAGAGCGACGACAACTACGCGCGCATCATCGCCGAGCCTCTGGAGCCGGGCTTCGGCACCACCGTTGGCAACGCCTTGAGGAGGGTTCTTCTCAGCTCCCTGCCGGGCGCTGCTATCACCTCTGTCCGCATCGACGGCGTGCAGCACGAGTTCTCTACTATCCCTCACATGAAGGAGGACACCATCGAGTTCCTCCTGAACGTGAAGGAACTGCGCCTGCGCGCTCTGTCCGACCGGCCGGGCAAGCTGTTCCTGGAGGTGACCGGCCGTGAAGGGAGAATAACCGCTGCCGACATCCAGGTTCCCCCGGACTATGAGATCCTCAACCCTGAGCTGCACCTGGCCACGCTGGATTCGACGGAGGGGGAGCTAAGGGTGGAGTTGAACGTGGAGCAGGGCCATGGCTACGTGCAGGCGGGGGGAAGCGATGGCCTGCCCATTGGGGTAATCCCCGTGGATGCCATCTTCACGCCCGTGCGCAAGGTGAACTACAGGGTGGAGCGCACCCGCATCGGCCAAATGGTTAACTACGATCGCCTGCTGCTAGAGGTGTGGACCGACGGCACCATCGCCGGCGTGGAGGCTATAAGCCAGAGTGCCGACATCATTCTCGAGCAGCTCTCCCTGTTCAGTCGGTTGGGTAAGCCAGCGCCGCCGATGGTGGAACACGGCCTGGGTGCGGGCACCGTCCTCACGCCCGACCGCTACAACACGGCCGTTGAGGACCTCAGCCTGTCGGTGCGGGCCTACAACTGCCTCAAGCGCAGTGGCCTGATGACGGTGGGCCAGGTATTGGAGAAGAGCGAGGACGAGCTTCTCACCCTACGCAACTTCGGCCGCAAGTCCTACGATGAGCTCAAGACGCGCCTCCGCGAGCTGGGCTACCTGCCCTCCGAGACAGCGGAGGAAGAGCTGGGGGCCGAGGTCCCTTCGGTCACCGAGGAGGAAGAGCTGCCGACGGCGGTCGGCCGTGGCGAGGAGGCAGCGGCCGTGATGGTCGCTGAGGAGGCGCCGCCGCCTGCCGAGGAGGAGAAGGGCGAGGCTGGGGCGGAAGAGCCAGCACCTGTCGCTGAAGAGGGAGAGAGCGAAGAGCTGGCCGAGTGGCAGCGAAAGCTCCTCAAGCTCAAGGCAGAGGTTGGCGGAGAGGGCGAGGGTTAGGTCGAGATGGCACACCGCATCGCCGGACGGGGGCTGGGTCGCGCCACGGACCATCGGCTAGCCATGTTCCGCAACCAGGTGACCGACCTGCTACGCCACGGCAAGATCGTCACCACCGAGGCCAAGGCCAAGGAGGTGCGAGGCATCGCCGAGAAGGTGATCACCCTGGGCAGGCATGGAACCGTTCACGCCCGCCGACGGGCTCTGCGCATCGTCAGTGACAAGGATGTGGTGAAAAAGCTATTCGACGACCTCGGGCCTCGCTATGCCAGTCGGCCCGGCGGCTATACCCGCATGATCAAGCTGGGGCCGCGCCAGGGCGATGGCGCCAGCATGGCCCAGTTGGAGTTGGTGGTGGAGGAGGAAGAGGGGAAGAAGAAGTAAGAGGTCGGCCGGGTGGCGGGTTGTCATCGTGGTGGGCGAGGAAGAAAAGTCCTTTCGGAGAATTGCCTTGGTGGTGGAGTATGACGGAACGGCCTACGCTGGCTCTCAGTATCAGAAGAACGCTCCTACCATCCAGGGAGAGTTGGAGAAAGCCCTGAACAAGCTAACAGGCGAACGAACGAGGCTGGCGCTGGCCGGTCGCACCGATGCCGGTGTCCACGCCAAGGGGCAGGTAGCTTCCTTTCGGACGCGCGCGCCCTACGAGGCGGAGGTGTTCGTGCGGGCCTTGAACGCCCATCTTCCGCCGGACATCGCCGTGCGTTCGGCCCGTCAGGTGCCGCTGAGCTTTCAGGTGCGCCGCCAGGCCAAGAGGCGCTGGTATCGCTACCTCATCTGCAACGGGCGGCAGCGGCCAGCCCTTCGCAGGGGCTACTGCTGGCACGTTGCCCAGCCCCTGGACGTAGAGGCGATGCAGGATGCAGCCCAGCACCTTGTGGGCGAGCACGATCTGGCCGCCTTTGCTGCGCCGTCTGCTCCCGGTAGGACGGTGCGAACGGTGCACAGGGCTGAGGTGAGTCGCCGCCGCTCCTGGGTGATGTTCGACATCGAAGCCAACTCCTTCCTGTCGCAGCAGGTGCGGCGGACGGCGGGGGCGCTGGTGCAGGTGGGCCTGGGTAAGCAGACGGTGGAGGACTTCCGCCGGCTGCTGGCGTCGGCCCAGAGAGGGGCAGCGACGCAGGCGGCGCCGCCGCGGGGGCTCTGTCTGATGGCTGTGGAGTATGATGATTTGAGTGGAAGTGGACATGAAGAGGATGCGGACCTTTAGTCTTAAGGGCGGCGATATCACCCGCGACTGGCTGGTGATAGATGCGGCCGACCAGACCCTGGGGCGTCTGGCAACGCGCATAGCCCGCCTTCTGCGGGGCAAGCACAAGCCCACCTATTCGCCTCATCTCGATATGGGCGACAGCGTCATCGTGGTCAACGCCGCCCGCGTGCGGGTCAGCGGCAAGAAGCTGCGCGATAAGGTCTACTACCGCCACTCCGGCTACCCCGGCGGGCTGAAGAGCGTCACCCTGGGCGAGCTGATGGCCACCAAGCCCACGCGGGTCATCGAGATGGCGGTGCGAGGCATGCTCCCCCACAATCGGCTGGGGCGAAAGCAGCTGGGCAATCTCAAGGTCTATGCTGGGCCAGACCATCCCCACGAGGCCCAGGTGAAGGGCAGCCAGAAGAGGCAAGAGGTGCCTGGCGAGGCAGCTTCCGGCTAGGAAGGCGAAGGAAAGTGGTCGAAGAGCAGGTCATCGAGGGGCAGCACTACTACTACGGGACGGGTCGGCGCAAGACGGCGGTGGCCAGGGTGCGGCTGTACCCAGGCACAGGCACCATCGTCATTAATGGCAGGCCCTTCCTGGAGGTGTTCAACCGGCCGGTCTACCAGTCCATCGTCCGGCAGCCGCTGCTTCTGACCGAGACCCTGGACAAGTTCAACGTCCAGGTGAAGATAGAAGGCGGCGGCACCACCGGCTGGGCTGGGGCCGTCGCTCACGGCATTGCACGGGCGCTGGTGGCCGCCGACGAGCACTACAAGCCCACCCTCCGCAAGGCCGGTCTCCTCACCCGCGACTCGCGGGTCAAGGAGCGCAAGAAGTACGGGCTCAAGCGAGCCCGCAAGGCGCCTCAGTACACCAAGCGCTAGCGGCCGGCCAGCCGCTCCTTCAGCGTGTCGATGGGCGGAGTGGGGGCAGGCGCTACCCCGTTCAGAATCGCCAGGTACAGGCTCACCCAGTCGCCATGCAGCGTGGCGCTCATCATCTGGGCCAGGGGGCTCTTCCCCTCGGCGTCGACCATCGTGCTCTGCCCGCCTGCCTCCGCCAGAGCTTTTTGGGTGAGGTCGTAGCGCAGGAGGATGCGCGGGTGGAGAGAGGGCGCCCTCAAGAAGATCACCAGGGCCTTGGCTGCTATCTCCTTGGGCAGGCCATAGCCGACCAGGGCGTTGTGATTGGCCTCGGGCAGCTCCTCGTAGAAGCACCACATCTTGCTGGTCTCGTTGAGCTGGCCCTTCCAGCGGCGGGCCACCGGTGTCAGGATGCCCGCCCCGTAGACTACGGGCAGCCGCTGGTGCAGCTTCTGAGCGAGCTGCTTGGCAGGGTTGCGGGCGAGCGGCACAGTCTCGTCGATGCGCGCTGCCAGGCCCTCCATGACGGCGACGGCCTCGTCCACGTCCGCGCTCTTGTCGGCCACTATCCCCACCTTCTGGGCGATGGTCAGGAGGGGCATGAAGCTATAGCCCAGGGCGGCGCGCGGCTTCGCCGGGTAGTCGAAGACGAAGGCGGGGATATCTTTGGCGCGAGCGATGGCCAGCATCTTGCCCCCGCCGGTGATGACCACCTTCTTGGCCGCAGTGGCGAGGCCCTGGCCGAAGGACGAGAGCACTTCCTCGGTGTTGCCGCTGTAGCTGGATGCTATCAGGAGCGTCCTGTCGTCCACCAGGAGGGGCAGCGCGTAGTTGCGATGGCTGAAGACAGGGACGGGGCTCTCCACGGCCACCAGCGAGCTCAGGAAGTCGCCGGCGATGGCTGAGCCGCCCATGCCCAGGATGACCACCTTGTCGATGTCGCGATAGTCGTCTGGCAGCTCCAGAGCCTGGGCCTCCTGCCAGGCAGCGCGACACTGGCGGGGCAGGTCGCGGATGCGGGCCATCATCCCGTCGGGGTCGATCCTCTGGTAGGCGGCGAGGTCGTCCAGCACGCTCATGGCTATAACTCCTTCGGCAGGCTCAGGGCAGGCCCACCAGTTCCTTTCCGGCCGCTAGAAGCTTCTGCACCAGGCTTTGGTCTTGCACCTCTGTATAGATGCGCAGCAGGGGCTCGGTGCCCGAGAAGCGGAGGAGCAGCCATCCTCCACCCTCCAGATGGAAGCGAAAGCCGTCGGTGGTGTCCTTTTCGGTCACCCTCAAGCCGGCCAGCCGCTGGGGCCGGGCGTCCGATAGGCGGGCCATTAGCCCCGCCTTCTGCTCTGACGCCAGGGGAATGTCGATGCGGTCGTAGTAGTGGGGCCCCACCTTGGCGAACAGCTCGGCCAGCAGCTCGGAAGGGCGGCGGCCGCGGCGGGCCATGAGGTCCAGGAAGTAGAGGGAGGAGAGGATGCCGTCGCGGTCGGGCGGGTGATGGCGGAAGGCGAAGCCGCCACTCTCCTCGCCGGCTATGAGGGCGTTCTCAGCGATCATCTTGGGCCCCAGGAACTTGAAGCCGACCGGCGTCTCGTACACGGGGACGTTGTACAGCTCGCCCAGGCGATAGATCATGCTGGTGCTGGTCAGCGACTTGACCATGGGCCCGCGCTGGCCGCGCACCTCCAGCAGGTAGTAGGCCAGGAGCGCGAACACCTGGTGCTGGTTGACGAACTCCCCCCTCTCGTCGATGACGCCCACGCGGTCGCCGTCGCCGTCGGTGGCCAGGCCCACGTCGGCGCCCGTAGCCCTGACGGCATCGATGAGCGCGCCCAGGTGGCGGGTGATGGGCTCCGGCTGAAGGCCGGGGAACAGGGGATTGCGCTCGCCGTGCAGCTCCTGCACCTGGGTGGCCCCGCCGGCCAGGAGCTGAGGCAACCAGCCGGCGGCTGCCCCGTACATGGAGTCGATGACCACGCGCAGGCCGGCGGCTCGCAAGGCCTCCAGGTCGACCAGCTCGCCCACGTGCTCCATGTAGGACTGACGCGGGCTGACGAGCTCCACCAGGCCCCGCTCCTGGGCTTCCGACAGGGGCAGCCGGGGCACAGCGGCGGCCAGGATGGCCGGCAGGCGCGCCTCGATGCGGGCGATGACCTCGGGCGAGGCGCTGCTGGCGTACTCGGGCTTGTACTTGAAGCCCGACCAGCGGGCGGGGTTGTGGCTGGCGGTGATGATCACTGCCCCGCCGGCCTTCCTCTGGAGTAGGGCGTGGCTGACTACCGGCGTGGAGATGGGCGAGTCGCAGAGGTAAACGTGGATCCCGTTGGCGGCCACCACCTCGGCCACGGCGGCGGCGAAGTCCTCGGAGGCGAAGCGGGTGTCGTAGCCGATTACCAGCCCTCGCTCGGCCAGTTTCGCCTCCTTCAGGTAGAGGGCGACGCTCTGGGCGCAGGCCCGCACGTTGGGGAAGGTGAAGTCCTCGGCGATGATCGCCCGCCAGCCGTCGGTGCCGAACTTGATCTCGGTTGTCATCACTGAAAGCCCTTTCCTAGCGGGTTGGCCCCGCCGCTGCCGGGGCGAAAAAGGCTGCCTCCCGGGCCGCCTCCGTCATGTCCTTCACGGTATCGATGGAGCGCCAATAAGCGCGGCTGTGGAAGGCCCGCAACTGTCCCCTCTCGGCCAGCAGGGGGAAGGCGGTGTCCTCGTGGTCGCCCACGTCCGGCAAGAGGTCGAAGAAGGGGCGGGAGAGGACGTAGAGGCCAGCGTTGATCCAGTGGGGGAGGCGCGGCTTCTCCTCGAAGCGGCGGATGCGCCCATCGCGGGCCACCCGCACAATGCCGTAAGGGCTGACGAAGCGGGTCAGCATGACGGTGGCCACCGCTCCGGAGGCGCGATGGGTGCGCAGGATGGGGGCCAAGGGCTGGTTGGAGAGAACGTCGCCGTTGGTGCCAATGATCAACTCTTCGCTCTCCGGCACGCGCGCGAAGGCGAGCTTGAAGGCGCCGCCTCGTCCCAGCGGCTGCTCCTCCAGCGAGTAGTCGATGGTCAGGCCCCAGGCGCGGCCATCGCCAAAGTAGCCCCGGATCACATCCGCCCGGTAGCCGCAGAGGAGGAGGACGTGGCTGACGCCGTTGTCCCGCAGCCAGGCCAGGTGGTATTCGAGGATTGGCCTGCCTGCCAGAAGGATCATCGGCTTGGGCCGATCCTCGGTGAGAGGGCGCAGCCGCTCGCCCTTGCCGCCAGCGAGAACCAGGGCGTACATGGGTCTAGCGACGGGCCTCCTCGGGCAGGGGCAGGCCAGCCTCCTGCCGCAGGATCTCCGCCTTGTCCGTCCTCTCCCAGGGGGCATCGATGTCTTCGCGGCCGAAGTGCCCATAGGAGGCCGTGGCCCGATAGATGGGCCGCCGCAGGTCGAGGTCGCGCACTATCGCTGCCGGCCGCAGGTCGAAGTGCTTCCTGATCAGCCGATCGATGAGCTCGTGGTCGACCTTCTGGGTGCCGAAGGTCTCCAAGGAGACGGAGACGGGGTGGGCGACCCCAATGGCGTAGGCGATCTCGAGCTCCGCCCGGTCAGCTAGGCCAGCAGCGACGATGTTCTTGGCCACGTAGCGGGCGGCGTAGGAGCCGGAGCGGTCGACCTTGGTGGGGTCCTTGCCGGAGTAGGAGCCACCGCCGTGGCGGCCGCTGGAGCCGTAGGTGTCGACGATGTTCTTGCGGCCGGAGAGGCCGGAATCGCCCCTGGGGCCACCGATGACGAACCTGCCGCTGGGGTTGATGAGATAGACGGTTTCGCTGTTCAGAAACTCGGCAGGGATGGTCTGGTACACCACGTGCTCCATGATATCGGCCTGGAGACGGGCAAGTTCGATGCCGTCATCGTGCTGGCTGGAGACCACCAGTGTCTTCACCCGCCTGGGTATGCCGAAAGAGTACTCCACCGTCACCTGGGACTTGCCGTCGGGGCGAAGATAGGGGATGGTTTCGTCCTTGCGCACCTGGGCCAGGCGGCGGCAGAGCTTGTGGGCTAGAGAGATGGACAGGGGCATCAGCTCCGGCGTCTCGTTGCAGGCGAAACCCAGCATGATGCCCTGGTCGCCGGCTCCCAGTTCAAGCTCCTCGGCTTTCTCCCGCCCCTCGCGTACCTCCAGGGGCGTGCACACCGCGGCGGCGATGTCCGACGATTGTTCCTTGACAGACACCACCACGCCGCAGCTCTCGGTGT
>JALHUG010000007.1 GCA_022866185.1 Dehalococcoidia bacterium | reverse complement strand
TGGGACTGGATAACTCGGCGGCAGTAGAGCGAATGTACGGTGGGGAACCGAGGCGCGGATTAGGGAAGCCCCCAATCCAGTTGCGCACCCTCGCGGTCTCGGCTGAAGTGGGCATAACGACCGTCATGCTTGATCACCTGTGCCGAGAGTGGGCGGAAGTGGGTAGGGCGATCCTAATGCGCAGGAAAGGGCAAGAGTGAAGGGGAAACAACAGTCACGGGCAGCCGCCTACATTCGGGTCTCCGACCCAAGCCAGGTGGAGACTCACTCACTGGACGCGCAACGCGCCGACATCCAACGCTGGTGCACCCGCCATGGACATGAGCTGGTGCGCGTCTACTCCGAGGACGGCCTGACCGCACGCAGCGAGCGCATCGACAAGCGCCCGCAACTGGTCGCACTTCTTGCCGACGCCGAGCTCGGGCTGTTCGACATCGTGGTCGTCCACATGATCGACCGCTGGGCACGCAACGTGGGTGTCCAAAGGCAGGCGCTCCAACGGCTGGGCGAGGCCCGGGTGGGGTTCATGAGTGTGACCGAGGGGTTCGATTTCACCACACCCGCTGGCAAGCTGATGCTGACAATGCTGGGCGGTGTGGCGGAGTTCTTCTCCGACCAACTAGCCCTGCACGTGAGTAAGGCTCAGCGCTACCGTGCCGACTTGGGCCTACCCGTGGGTCCCGTCCCCTTCGGCTACGTCACGCCAGACCCCGGCGGCGTGCCTCAGGTTGAGCCGCGCGAGGACGAGGCCGTGCGGGAGGTCTTCTTGCGCCGTGCCAACGGCACCTCCAATGGTGAGATCGCTGCATCGCTAGGCGCCCGCGGTTTCCGAACCCGTAAGGGGCGCAGGTTCACGGCCCACGCCGTCAAGGACATGCTCAATACGCGCTTCTACTGCGGCGTCGTCACCTACCAAGGAGAGGAGCATCCAGGCAAACACAAAGCCATCGTGCCGGAAGAGCTGTACCTGCAGGCGCGCCGACAGCGCCGCGCCTTCCGGCGAGATGTCCACGGAGCAAGGGGTGTCCTACAGGGGATGATCAGCTGCCTCCGCTGTGGGAGGCCGCTGCATTCCGATCGGTCGCCTCGGGGCTCGCCCATGTATCGAGAGCGCCATTCCTTCGACTGCGACACCAACAACCGCACCCTGGTGGTCCGTAGCATCGACCGCCAGATCGGCGACATCGTGCGCGCCCTCATGCTTCCCGAGGACTGGCGTGAGCGGATGGTGCGGCTCGCGGCGGCGCGTGGGCAAATTGTGGATCTGTCGGGGCTGCTTGAACAACGGCGCCGGCTCCCCCGCGCCTATGCCGATGGGGCCTTCAGCGAGGCGGAGTACACGGCGCGGCTCGCGCAGATCGATGGGCGCATCCACGCAGCCCAGCCTGCATGTCTTCCGACTGTAGGTGAGGCGGCCGCACTCTTCAGCAACCTGGGAGCCCTCTGGGACGAGGCCACCGCTGAAGAGCAGCGGCGACTCATCTCTCCGCTCGTCGAGCGGGTCTACATCGACATCGAGAGCCGGCGCATCGGAGCTATCACGCCGGCGCCGGCGTTTCGGTCGCTACTGGAGGGGGCACTAGAGCAATCGGGCCGGTCCGCGTGCGTCCTGCTTCCTGCAGACGTCGCGAACCAGCCCGAGCTATGGACTTGGTGGAGACGGGGGAGAATCGAACTCCCCGTCCAGAAGAAGGCCACCCTGAATATCCTACAGGCTTAGTCGGCGTTTTGATCTCGCCCGCCGTACCTCCGCCGACGGAGTGGCGCCGGGCCAGCCGATGTCTCTTTGACAACCCTCATCGGCGTCGGAGCTGCCGCACCTCGACATTATGACGCCGATCCCCAACCCATCGAGGAGAGGTCAAGGTCGACGTGGCCTGCCTAGATTAGGCAGCCAGTGCGAACTCAGATTCGCCAGTTACTTTTTGCCACCTGTTTTACGAGGGCGATGGCTACCTCGGCCTGCAATCCAGATTCAACCTTCCCTGTCGAACCCTTTCGTCCCCAACACGGATCCGGCGAACCTACCTTATTATACCATGAGCGCAACCACCCGTTGAGCACCGGCAGGTGTTTGACGGGTGCCAAGTTGCACGTATAATGGGCCTTGTTTGGCGTGGGGCACCCGTCTCAGCCCACCGAATTCACCTAGGCAGTCCCGAAGGAGGTACTGAATGTCACAAACACGGATACTCTTGACGTTGGTCGTCCTCCCGCTACTCTTCGTCGCCTTTGCCGCCTGTGGTGGCGGCGGCGAGGAGAAAGCAACGCAAACGCCGGCGAGTCCGACCACAGGAACCCCCACACAAGCTGCCGAGATTACGCCGTCGGCTCCCACATTCTCAGGCAGCGCCACAGCCAGTGTGACCGTCGGCGACCAGAGCCTCACATTCAAGAACGGGAGATGCGACACGGGTCCCGATGACGTCTGGCTGGCAGTGAACATAGGCCAACCGGGCGGTGACGAGTATTTCGGGCTGGTCGTCGGGACTCCGACCGGCGAAGAAGGCGTAGGGTCCGCCAAGGGCGGCGGCGTGTTTACCGGCAAAGAAATCGTCGCCGTGACCGGTACATCTGGCGGCATCAGCTTCAGCATGATGGGCAGTGAGGGAAACAAGGTGACTGTGGACGCCGACCTCAAGGGGGGTGAGTTCGTCGGGACTACGATTGAGGGAGAGGCGGTATCCGGCTCGTTCAAGTGCTGATCGTGGAGCACTCGTCTCTGTCCCCGCCAGATTCACATAGACAGTCCCGAAGGAGGTATTGCATGTCACGAACACGGATGCTCTTGACGCTGGTCGTCCTCCCGCTACTCTTCGTCGCTTTTGCCGCCTGTGGTGGCGGCGAGGAGAAGGCAACACAAACGCCGGCGAAACCCACCGCGACAACTGGCGCGCAGGCGACAGCGCGGCCGACCGAGGCAACCTCCACGCCAGCTGCCGAGAGTACCCCAGAGCTGCCCGCATTCTCAGGCAATGCCACAGCCGCTGTGACCGTGGGCGACCAGAGCTTCACATTCACGAACGGCAAGTGTGACATCGCCCCAGATGGCACCTGGCTAGCAGTAGACATAGGTCAAACCGGCCGCTTTAGCCTGCTCGTTGGAGCCAACCCGTCGGCCCCAGGAGGAGCAAGGCCTGTCAGCGGCGGCGGCGTCTTCACCGACGGCGAGGTCATCCTCACCGTAGAACAGGGCGGCAGCACCTTTCTTATGGGTGGTACCAGCGCTGCTGCTGCGGCAAACAAGGTGACCTTGGCCGCCGACCTCAAGTCAGGGCAGTTCGAAGGGGTTACTCTAGAGGGAGAGCCGATATTCGGCTCCTTCCAGTGCTGATTGTGGTCGGTGCTGGGGAAGGGGAGAGAACGTGACATAACGCCACTAGTGGAAGCGGCGAGCGCGCTGCCTAGCGACTGCGGTGGCGCAGCGCTCGCTGCATCTCGCGCTCGGCCTCGCGCCGGGCGATGGTCTGGCGGCGGTCGTACTGGCGCTTGCCGCGGGCCAGGGCCAGCTCCACCTTGGCCCGCCCGCTCTTGAGATAGAGGCGCAGGGGAACAAGCGTCAGGCCTTTCTCCTCCACCTCTCGTGCCAGCTCAAGGATCTCCTTTCGGTGGAGAAGAAGCTTGCGGCGGCGGCCAGGCTCGTGGTTGAAGCGGCCAGCAGGAGCGTAGGGCCCTATGTGAGCGCCCACCAGCCACATCTCGCCTCGCTCCGGCCGGGCGTAAGCATCCCGCAGATTCACCCGCCCATCGCGGATGGCCTTGATCTCGGTGCCAGTAAGGGCGATCCCGGCCTCTAGCCTCTCCAGGATGAAGTAGTCATGTTGCGCCTTGCGGTTGACAGTGATCGTCTTTTCGGCCACTGGTCACCCACCGCCATCCTCAGGGCACCGTCGCCTGGATGGCCTGCCTCAGATGGTCGATGGCTGCGAAGAGCTGGACATCGCGGCCCAGTTCGATATCCTCCTCGGTGGGCTCTAACTCGATGTCCGGCGACAGGCCGATCCCTTCGATCTGCTCCCTGTTGGGAGTGAGCCAGCGAGCGATGCTGATGTAGATGGCGCCGCCGTCGGAGAGCTGGCGCAGGTGGTTCACCGTTCCCTTGCCGAAGGTAGTGGTGCCGATGAGGACGGCGCGGCCGTTGTCACGCAGCGCGGCGGCCATCACCTCGGCACCGCTGGCGCTGCCCTTGCCAACCAGCACCACCAAGGGGATGTCCTCACCCTCACCGCCTCCCTCTGCCCGCTCGACGGTCTCGTTGCCTTCCTTGTCCACCTGGACCAGGATGATCCCACTCTCCAGGAACAGGTCAGCTATCTTCACCGTCGCCTCCAGGCCGCCGCCAGGGTTCCGGCGCAGGTCGATGATAAGCCCCTTGTAGCCCTTCTCCTCGATGTCCCTGATAACATCCCTCAGGGCACCAACGGTCTCCTCGCTCATCTGCTGCAACTCGACATAAGCTATGTCCTGCACGGGGTTGCCCTCGGCGTCTTGGAGCTCGCGGGTGAAGACGGTGGGGACAGTGACGACGGCGCGGGTAATGGTGATGTCCTCAGTCTCACCGCTCTCGTGACGCACGCGCAGCGCCACCTGGCTGCCCTGAGTCCCGCGAATACGGCGAACCGCCTGGCTCACTGTCCAACCGGCGGTAGAGTCGCCGTCTACCTCCAGCACGACATCGCCGGCGCGGATGCCTGCCTTATCGGCGGGGGAATCGCGGAAGGGCGCGAGGATGACGATTTCGCCGCTGACCGGGTCCTGCTCCACGCGAGCGCCAATCCCCTCAAATTGGCCAGTGATGATATCGACACCCAGAGAGTAGGTCTCGGGATCGATGTACATCGTGTGCGCGTCGTCCAGAGCGGCCAGTGTCCCGTCTATCGCTCCTTCGCGCAAAAGCTCCGGGTCCACGCTATCCTGGGCGACGAAGTCCTCCCGAATGATGTCGTACACCTCGTTCAGGATGCCGAAGTCTGGTTCGCCCTGCGAACGGGACGTGGAGCCGGTGCTGGGGCCCTCTTCGCCACCACCACCGATGGTAAAGCCAATCACCCCGGACATGGCCGACAGGAGGACCACTAGCAGGCCAAACATGACCCAGCGCACGGCTCTCAAGATAAGCCAATCAGTTCTTCCGCTCGTCATCGCCCACCATTCCCTTGCTAGACCATTCTCCGCGGCTGTAGTGTAACATCGCCTCCAGCCCTTGGCAATTTGAGCGCCGCCGCTGTACCTTTATGTCGAACAACGCCCCGCAAGGGGTTTACGTAAGAATTATAGTGCGATCATAGCCCTCGGCACCGTCGGTCTTCTCCTCTCGCCTCGTTGTGCCAAGCCCTGGCTCCAGCTATCATGGCCTCACTGACGAGCCGCAATCATGAAGTACAAGGTCAGCGTCCAGAGGAACACGCTGCGCTTCTCTGCCGCCCACCTCACCACCTTCGATGGGCAGGCCGAGCCGCTGCATGGCCACAACTACGACCTACTGGTGGAGGTAGAAGGCGATCTCACCGACGACGCGTGGGTGCTAGACTTCGGCGAGCTGAAGAGCCTCGCTGAGGCCCTGTGCCAGCAGCTCGACCACCGCCTCCTGTTGCCACGCGACAACCCTGCCCTCACTATCACCGATGTCAGCGATGCCTGGCAGATCGTCTCCGGTGGTCAGCGTTATGTCATCCCGAAAAGCGATGTGTGTGTAATGCCGCTGGATAACTCCACCGCCGAGCGCCTCGCCGAATGGTTCTGCCAGCGCCTCGCGGACGCACTGGCTGGGCGAGGCAATGTCAACGCCATCAGCGTGGGCGTGGAGGAGGCGCCCGGCCAGGCTGGTTGGTGCACCCTTAGCCTAGAGCGGCCGTTGACATGGCGGCCAAAAGCATTATGATCAGAATGGAAAAGGGCCAAGAAAGGTCCCGCTCATGCAGATAGACTGGCAAAGGGCTATCAACGAGATCCTCTCCGGCGAGATCTGCTGCCCCCGTTGCGGCGCCCTGGTCCCGGAGGTGGTGGTGGGCTACTCTCGTGCCGCCTCAGCCAGCCAGTTCGCCCCTCTCTGCCAGGGCTGCAACCCCCATGAGGAGTGCGACGCCCGCAAGCTGGTGCTGCTGTGCGAGGCCTGCGCCCACGAGCTGCGCCTGCGCGGGCGCAAGGTTAACCAGGAAGGGATGATGGTTGCCCTGCTGGAGGAGTGCCGGCGCAACCTGGAGGAGAGCCTCGATTACCTGGCTGAATACTGGCGGGAAGACCTGGATATCGACCCTGAGGATATGGACAAGCGGCTGGAAGAGGCCGACCCCGAGCTCTTCACCCAGGAGAACGCCTGGCGCCGCTACCTAGAGGAGCAGTACCTCAAGTTTCACCACTGGTTCCGCGAGCGCAGCCTGCGCATCCCCAATGCCGCCTGGCGCTCCGAGTACGTGGAAGAGATCGTCGCCCTGAGCTACGAGACTCTCCTGGGCGACTAGGCGCCATTTCAAAATTCTCTCCACACCGCCCCGTAATGGCGTTCAACTATTTAAATTCACCTCTGCGGGATAAATCCCGCAGCTTCCCCAAAGCTGAGGGTTTCAACCCTCAGGGGTGTTCTTATTTTCTTGATCGCCATAACGGGGCGACATCCATGCCCCCGCCTTCAGGCGGGGGTGGCGAGCCGTTCTTGAAATTGCTCCTAGGCTGGCCTTGCCTTCGCAAGAAGCCGCCCACCTCGGCGACGGCTACACGAACCCCCCTAGCCACAGCACCTGGGCGTGCTGGCAACGGGCTTCTGAGCGCGAATGAAGGCGCTCACGATGCTGAGGAGGGCCTGCTCCTTTGCCTCACGCGCCAGGCACGCAACAACCTCGGCGACCTCGGTGCCCCGAAGGTCCTCTTCCTTCCACACTCGCGTGACCTCGACGCCAATGCTCTGGAAGCCGGCGGCCCTTAGCTTGCCCACGTACTCCTCTTCCTTCAGCGCTCCGGCCATGCAGCCCGCCCACAGTTCCAGGTTGCGCCGCAGCCCTTCCGGCATTTCACCCCTGACGATGATGTCGGAGATGGCGAGGCGCCCGCCGGGCTTGAGCACGCGATAGGCCTCGCGCAACACCCCGTCCTTGTCGGGCGATAGGTTCACCACGCAGTTGCTGATGATCACATCCACCGAGCTGTCGGGCAGAGGAATGTCCTCTATCTCGCCCTTGAGGAACTCCACGTTCTCAATGCCCGCCTTCTTCTGGTTCTGGCGGGCCAGTTCCAGCATCTCGTCCACCATGTCCAGGCCGTACGCCTTGCCTGTGGGGCCCACCCGCCGGGCGGAGAGGAGAACGTCGATGCCGCCGCCGCTGCCCAGGTCCAGGACCACCTCCCCCGGGTGCAGCTCGGCCAGGGCCACTGGGTTGCCGCAACCCAGGGAGGCCAGCGCCGCCTCCAGGGGAACGTCCTTCAGGTCCTCGGGAGCGTAGAGCTGGCCGCTGATGGGGTCGGCTACCGCCGGTTCGGCCGGCCCGCAACAGCTCGCCTGGGGCGAGCAGCAGCTAGCGGGCGCTCGCTGTGCGGCCTGGCGGGCAAGCTGAGCGTAGCGCTCGCCCACTTTATCCTTGATCTCCTTCTTACTGCCCATCGACTACCTCCCTAAATCCAAACTGCCGACATTGCGTCGTTTTCAAGCACTATCGGGCGAGACCGCTCAGGGCCGCGACCACCTGGCCCACGACGTCCTTGCGTAGGCGGAAGCGGCACCACAGCCCCTGCTTCTCGACGTCGAGCAGGCCCGCCTCCTTGAGCACCTTGACGTGATAGGAGATTGTGGGCTGACTCAGGGGCGTGCAGTCAACGATGTTGCACTCGCAGACGCCGCCCGGGTTCCTGGCCAGCAGACTGAGGATCTGCAGGCGTGTGGGGTCAGCAAGGGCCTTGAAGATGGCTGCCCAGCGCTCGGCGGCGCCGGCCGCAGAAGCGGTCAGGCCGGGGCAACAGCTCCGAGCGATGGATTCCAGCGCGCGCTCCCCTACCTTGTTCATGCTGATGCTATTGTACGGCTTATATCGAAGGTTGTCAATATAGTCCACGGAAGAAAACCAACGGTTCTTCCGGTGTCTTTCTCTACCCCGCCGGCCGCGCCCGATAGCCCCAGGAGGCGGCCGCGCCCTCTTCCCCAAGGCCCAGAGCAGCTTCGATGCGCCCCAGGAGGTCGGTCAGGCCCCAGCCCTTGAGCGCCGACACCAGCAGCGCATCCGGCCGCCAGTATCGGAGGGAGGCCTGCGCCTCGCCCAGACCTTCCAGCCCCTCGATGGGCCGCCCGTCTGGCCCGCAGATGGCGTCGGCCTTGTTGAGAACGGTGATGCAGGTCTTGTCGGCCAGGCCCAGCTCGGCCAGGGTATCCTCCACCGTCTGCGCCTGCTCGGCGGCATCGGGGTGGGTTATGTCCACGACATGCAGCAGGAGGCTGGCCTCGGACAGCTCCTCCAGGGTCGCGCGGAAGGCCGCCACCAGTTGGGTGGGCAGCTTCTGGATGAAGCCGACGGTGTCGGTGAGGAGGAAGGCACCACCCCCAGGCAGGGTCACCCGCCGCGTGACGGGGTCGAGGGTGGCGAACAGCTTGTCCTGCACCAGCACGTCGGCACCCGACAGGGCCCGCATGAGGGTGCTCTTGCCGGCGTTGGTGTAGCCCACCAGGGAGACGACCGACGCCCCCTGACGCGCCCGCCGCCGCCGGTAGAGC
>JALHUG010000065.1 GCA_022866185.1 Dehalococcoidia bacterium | reverse complement strand
AGCGAGCGGCGATGCGTTGGAAGGATGCGCTCTCAATAACACTGCGCAGGGTCACCAGGGAGGGCGTGCTGTTGGGCACCTCGATGCCCACCACCGGCTTGCCGGGCACCGGCGCCTCGATGCGGATGGAGGAGGCAGCCAAGGCGAGGGCCATGTCGTTGGACAGAGAGGTGATCTGGCTTACCCGCACCCGTGTGCGGGAGACGACCTCCGTCTTGTAGGCGGGGTTGCCATCTTTGTCGTAGACCGGCCGGCCGCGGTTGTCGCGCTCGATGACCGTGCGGGTTTTCATCTCCCAGCCGGGCTCTATGCCGAACTGAGTGATGGTGGGGCCCTGGTTTATCTGGATGACGCGGGCGTCGACGCCGAAGCTGGCCAGGGTTTCCTCGATGAGCTGGGCCCGCGCGGCGTTGTCAATCTGCTTGATATCGATCTCTGCCGGCGGCTGAAGGATGTCGAGAAGGGGCAGCTCCCAGCCGTGGGTGGCCGGCCGTCCGGTCGCAGACGACGCGGCAGCGACGGCCGCTGGCTCTCCCATGGAGATGGCCTCCTCTGCCTCTTGAGCGGGCGCCCGCTGGAGGGGAAGCTCCCCCTGCACGGCGGTCTCTGACGTGGGAGCGACTGGCTCTTCCTCCCACCCCTCGGGCAGGGCGGGGAAAGGCTCTGGGCCGCGGGGCTCCGCTTTGGGTAGAAAGATCGTGCCTAGCGATCGCAGGCCGGCCGTGACCTCATCCGGCAGGCGCATCTGCACCAGCGCCCGCCACAGGTCGGGCAGGTGCTGCATTAGCCAGACCACCTGGCGCGGCCAGAGCAGAACGATTGCCAGGAAGGTGAGGCTGAGCCAGATGAGGATGCCGCCGGGGCTGCCCATGAGGGCGTGGCCGAGGTCGCCGCCGGCGGTAACCTCGGACAGGGAGGTGCCGCCCACCGACCAGTCGGGGCGGAAGAGGGCCATGATCCCGCAGACGCTGACGCTCAGGATGACGCTGCCCCACCAGCGGCGCCAGAAGGTACGCGATAGAGTGAAGCGGCGGCTCAACGCCAGCAAGCCGTTGACTATCAGGCCAATCACCAGCAGGAGTACGGCCAGCCCGAGCAGGCTCACCAGGGCATCGCGGAAGTCCAGAATGGCCTCGCCGACGATGGGGCCCACGAAGGGAATGAGGACGATGACGAAGACGACAGCGGCGACTATCAGCCAGCGGCCAAGCCTTTGCCCATCCACCACGCTCGGGTGGGCTGCGACGCGGCGACGGCCGGTCGCTGCACGGTGGTAGGTGGGGCGTTTCGCCTTTGCCCTGGCCATGCCTTCCCTTCCCTTCCCTTCCCTACACCTCCACTATGAGGGGCAGGATCATCGGCCGTGTGCGAGTCTCCTGATAGAGGTATTGGGCGAGCGCATCCCTGACCCGGGCATTCACTTCGGTCCACTCGGAGTGGTGGTCGGTCCCTTTCAGAGCTCGTGTCACTTGTCTTCGCGCCTTGTCCAGTATCTCCTCGGCCTCCTCCGTGTCCATGAATCCCCTGGCCACTACATCCGGCTCGCCCACCGGCCGGCCGCTGTGCTTGTCCACTGTCAGGATGACCACGATGATGCCGTCGCTGGCCAGGCGGCGGCGGTCGCGCAGCACTACCTGATTCACCCCCACGGCCAGGCCGTCCACGTAGACGTGGTCGGCCGCCACCCGACCGACCACTTTGCCGCCCTTGCCGTCCAACTCCAGGATGTCGCCGTCCTCCAGGACGAAGGTGTTGTCCTGGGCCAGGCCCATGGCCTGGGCCAGGAGGGCGTGTTTCATCAGGTGGCGGTATTCCCCATGGATAGGGATGAAGAAACGGGGGTTCACCAGGCTCAGGAGCATCTTCAGTTCTTCCTGGGCGGCGTGCCCGCGTACGTGAACATCGGCGATGCGGGTATGTAGAACCTGGGCCCCCAGGCGACAGAGGTTGTCGATGGTACGGTTGATGAGCATATCGTTGCCTGGGATGGGGCTGGCCGATATGACCACCGTATCTCCGCGGGCGATCTGGATGTGGCGGTGGTCCCGGCTGGCCATGCGCACTAGGGCAGAGGTGGGCTCCCCCTGGGAGCCGGTGGTCATGATGGCAACTTTCTGTGGCTGCATGCGGGAAAGCTGGTCGATGGGGGTCAGTACATTCTCGGGCACGGTGAGGTAGCCTAGCTCCAGCGCCATCTGCACGTTGTCCACCATGCTGCGGCCGGTGACGAAGACGCGGCGGCCGTTGTGGTAGGCGGCGTCGATGACCTGCTGTATGCGTGAGATGAGGGAGGCGAAGGTGGCCACGATGACCCGTCCGGATGCGGTGGCCATGATGCGGTCCAGCGACTCGCCCACCACTTGCTCCGAGGGGGTGTAGCCAGGGCTCTCGGCGTAGGTGGAGTCTGACAGGAGCAGGAGGACGCCTTGGTGGCCCAGCTCGGCCCAACGGGGCAGGTCGGTGGGCTCGCCCATCACCGGCGTGTGGTCCAGCTTGAAGTCGCCGCTGTGGACTATGGTGCCCACGGGTGTGCGAATGGCCAGGCCGCAAGAGTCGGGGATGCTATGGGTGACCCGCACGAATTCCACCTGGAAGGCTCCCAGGGTAATCTTCTCGCCGGGGCTCACCGTTCGCAGGTCGGCCCCCTTGAGGAGCTTGTGCTCCTTGAGCTTGACCGATATGAGGCCGCGGGTGAGCCTGGTGCAGTAGATGGGCACCCGCAGCTCGCGCAGGACATAAGGCAGGGCGCCGGTGTGATCCTCATGGCCGTGGGTGATGATGATGGCTCGCAGCTTCTTTTGCCGCTCGCGGATGTAGGAGATGTCGGGGATCACCAGGTCGACCCCCAGCATCTCCTCCTGGGGGAACATGAGGCCGGCGTCGATGATGATCATGTCCTGGGCGAACTCCATCACCATCATGTTCTTGCCGATCTCTCCCAGACCACCCAGGGGTATTATCCGCAGTTTGTCTTTAGTCATAGCTCTCCAAACTAGAAAAGGCGCATCTGTTCGGGCTCCGGCACTTCTTCCTTGGGCCCTTTGCGGGCCTCCTCCAGGGTGGCTGGCAGCTTCTGGAAGTCTTCCTCTATGGCCCGGCGCATGTTGCCGGCGTGCAGGGCGGCCGCAGGGTGGTACATGGGCAGATAGTAGATGCCATCGCGGTAGCTGGCCTGGCCGTGCACCCGGCCGATGGGGTCATTGGGGGAGAACCAGGCCAGGGAGAAGCGCCCCAGAGGGACGATAATCTTGGGTTTGATCAGATCGATCTGGCACTCCAGCCACTTGCGACAGGCCTCGATCTCTTTGGGCAAGGGGTCGCGATTGTCGGGCGGGCGGCACTTGATGACGTTGGCGATGTAGACCTGGTCGCGGCGAAGGCCAATGGAGGTTAGCAGCTCTTCCAGGAAGCGACCGGCGGCGCCGACGAAGGGGCGGCCCTGCTGGTCCTCATAGAATCCCGGCGCCTCCCCGACGAACATGATCTCGGCGTCGTCTGGCCCCTCGCCGGGGACAGTCCGATTGCGGCTGCGACTCAGGTCACAGTCGGGGCAGACGGCGATGTTGTCATAGAGCTCCGTGAGAGCGGACATTTTCTAAGCCGTAAACGGTAAAGCACTCCTCAAATACAGAATTGTCCGCACCCCTAAGGGAGCGGCCAAGAACAACCTTTCGCCTGATATTAGCACGAAGGGGCAAGGGCGTCAAATGCGGTTGGCTACCCCCCGCCGTGGTTCCACCAGGCGGGCCAGGACAACACCGATGCCGTAGAGGACGATGATCGGGCCGGCCACCAGCGAGCAGGTGAGGGGGTCGACGCTGGGGGTGACGATGGCCGCTATGACGAAGGCCCCGACGATGGCATAGCGCCAGAAGCGCAGAAGCTGGCGGGAGTTGACCACGCCGAAGCGGGCCAGGCCCATGATCAGCAGAGGCGTCTCGAAGACGATGCCCGTCCAGAACAGAAGGCGGGTCACGAAGTCGACGTAGCTGCCGATCCTGATCATGGGCCTGGCGACGTCCTCTGGGTAATTCAGCAGGAAGCCCAGAGCTGGCGGCAGGGCGACGTAGAAGGCGAAGGCCACTCCGGCGGCAAAGGCCAGGCTGGCACTCAGGACGATGGAGTAGACCCAGCGCTTCTCCTTACTGGTCAGGGCCGGGGTGACGAACATCAGCGTCTGGTAGATGAGCATGGGCATGGCCAAGGTGATGCCACCCATGAGGGCGATGCGGAAGTGGGCAAGCAGGCCCTCCATCGGTTCGGTGAATATGGCCTCGAAGGCCGAGCTGCGGTCGCGGGCGGGCTCCAGGAGGAATTGGAGGATGCGACCAGCGAAGTAGAGGCAGACGCCAGTGGTGACCACGACGGAGAGAGCCGAGACGACGAGGCGGTAGCGGAGCTCCTGGAGGTGGTCTATTAGTGTCATGTATTTCCCGCCCTTGGCCTCGTCTTCGGGCTCCTTGGAGGGCTCCTCGGTGGTGATGGGTCTGGCGCTCAGGATTGAGATGAAGGGGTGGGATCAGAGGGTGTCGGCCTTCCCGTGGGAGGGTGGCTTGGCTGTCTCCTGGGGCTGCTCTTCCCTGGCGGTGGCCTTCTCCACGGACTCGTGGGCTGCGTCGAGGTCGGCTTTGGCGGCGTGTAGCTCTGCCTGAAGGGGCCTGGTCTGCTGGCGCAGCTCCTCTCGAAGCTTTTGCACCTCCTGTCGCAGCTCTTCATAGTCCTAGCTGAGTTCGCCCAGCTCCTGCCTGAGCTGGCCGGTGATCTGGCCAGCGTAACGGCGGGCCTGGCGCACGAGACGAGCGAGCTGGGCAGCCAGCTCGGGAAGGCGCTGGGGGCCGATCACGATGACAGCCAGCACCAAGATGAGGATGAGCTCAGGCGTGCCAATGTCAAAGAAGTTCATGCTCTCGCCGCCGCTTCAGGCAAAATAATCTAACAGTATAATCATTATATACGAAGAGGGAGCCAGACGCGGCCCTGGCCCCCGAGGCGGATTTGCAGCAGCTCGGTGGGGCTGGTCGTGGTTAGTCGGTCTCGTCCTCAGCGATGCCGTGCTCCGTGATGTAGCTCACGGCATCCTGAACGGTGACGATCTTCTCGGCGTCCTCGTCGGAGATCTCGAAGGATTGGCTCCCCTGGCCGAACTCCTCCTCCAGGGACATGATAAGCTCCACTAGGTCCAGGGAGTCGGCGTTGAGGTCCTCCACAAAGGAGGTCTTAGGGGTTATATTGCCCTCGTCGACGCCCAACTGTTCAACGATGATTTTTCGCACTCTTTCGAAGATAGTGGCCACGACTCACCTCCTGGTACTGCCCGTTAACTAGTCTGCATGAGGCTCACCGAGCCCAAGACGCCGTTAACAAATTTGGGGGAGCTTTCTCCGCCGAAGGATTTGGCGAGCTCCACAGCCTCATTAATGGCAGCTCGCACCGGCACCCTATTATCAATCAAGATTTCATAGATGGCAAGCCTGAGAATGTTGCGGTCAACGACTGCTACCTGCTCTAGGGGCCAGGCCGGCGCCTTCTGACGAATTACCTCGTCGATCTCCTGCTGATGGTCTAGCACGCCCGCCACTAGCTCCTGGGCGAAGGCGGCCACATCGACAGCAGCGGAGCTATCCTCCAGAAGGCGGGAGAGGCTCTCCTGCGGCTTGTGGCCCACGCTGTCCAACTCATAGAGGGCCTTGAGGGCGATGATGCGTGCCTTGCGCCTCTTGCCTGCCATGGGCTACATCCCCAGGCCGCCGTCCACGGCCAGCACCTGACCTGTAATGTAGGATGCCTCATCGGAGGCCAGGAAGGCCACCGCTCCAGCCACATCCTCCGGCCTCCCTGGACGCCCCAGGACGATGCGCTGGAGGGCCTCCTCCTTCAGCGATTGCGGCAGGTCCTTGGTCATGTCCGTCTCGATGAAGCCGGGGGCGAGGGCGTTCACGGTGATGCCGCGCGAGCCCATCTCGCGGGCTACGGCCTTGGTCAGGCCAATGAGGCCAGCCTTGGCCGCCGAGTAGTTGGCCTGGCCGGCGTTGCCCAGAAGCCCTGCCAGGCTGCTGATGTTGATGACCCGCCCCCAGCGCTGGCGCATCATGGGGCGTAGAGCGGCCTTGGTGCAGAGGAAGGCCGCTCGCAGGTCGGTGTTCATAACCTCGTCCCAGTCCTTCTCAGACATGCGCAGTATCAGCGTATCGCGATTGATGCCGGCGTTGTTCACCAGCACATCGACTGTGCCGAAGCCTTGCTGTGCGGCCTGGAAGACTCGCTCCACATCGGCGGCCAGCGTGACATCGCCCTGCACCGTCAGGCATTGGCCACTCTTGCTGCGGATCTGTTCGGCCACCTTTTCCGCCTCGGCGGCGCTGTGGTTGTAGTTTATCACTATCTTGGCGCCGCACTCGGCCAGCTTGATGGCCGCTGCCCGGCCGATGCCGCGGGAAGCGCCGGTCACGAGGGCCACTCTACCCGTCAGGTCGATCACCAGATTCAGCCTCCCGGCGAATGGAGGGGACGTCGCCGATGTTTTTCGTATCGACGCTGCCATCGATGCGGTGAATGAGGGCGGTGAGGACGCGCCCCGGTCCTATCTCCACGAAGGTGGTGACGCCGTTCTCGATCATGTACTCCACCGAGCGCTGCCACAGGACGGGCCGGCGGAACTGCTCGAGGAGCTCGCGTCTGATGGCCTCGGCGGTGGTTATCGCCTGCGCGGTGCTGTTGGCGACGATGGGCACCTGGGCGTCGGCGAAGGGCGTGCGGGCGACGGCCTCGGCCATACCCTCGGCGGCCGGCCGCATGAGGGAGGTGTGGAAGGCGCCGCTGACGTTGAGGCGAATGGCATGGCGGGCTCCGCGGGTTTTGGCCTCCTCTATGGCGCGCGCGACCGCCTCGTGAGTGCCGCCGATGACCGCTTGTCCAGGCGAGTTCAGGTTGCAGACCTCGGCCCGCGTCTGGTCGCACAGCTCGGTCACTTTGTCCTCTGGCAGGCCGATGATCGCGGCCATGGTCCCGGGGACTCGCTCGCTTGCCTCCTGCATCAGGCGGCCGCGCTCTCGAACTAGGCGTAGGCCGTCGGGGAAGGTCAGCGCACTGGCGGCCACCAGGGCGGTGTACTCGCCCAGGCTGTGGCCGGCCATGAAGGCGGCTGGGCGTTCCTGGAGGCAGCCCGCGGCCAGGGCGGCCTCAAGACAGGCCAGGCTGACGGTCATGATCGCTGGCTGGGCATTGACTGTCTGACGAAGGGTCTCCTCGGGCCCCTCAAAGCAGAGACGGCTGATGGGCAGGTCAAGCGCTTCATCGGCTTCCTGGAATAGGCGGCGAGCCGCGGGAAAGGTCTGGTACAGGTCGAGGCCCATTCCCACCTGCTGCGAGCCCTGGCCGGGGAAGACCCAGGCTTGGGCGCTGGCTCTGCCCTTCCCAGGGCAAGGACGAGACACCATCGCTATCACCCCAGGTCCTGTCCGCTGGGCAGCAGGCAGGACAGGCGAAGTATAGCAGAAAGCGGCGAGGGCGGGAAAGGCTAGCGCTGGCCAGGCAGGCGGTGCGGCTCCTCTACCTTCAGCACCGTTCGTCCGCGGTAGGTGCCACAGACGGGGCAAGCCCGATGAGGCAGGCGTAGGGTGCGACACTGAGGGCAGGGCACCAGATGGGGCAGGTTCAGTATGATATGGCTGCGCCGCTGTCGTTGTCGTGCTTTGGGATACTTCTTCTTGGGCAGTGGTGCCACGCTATGACTCCTGTTCCGGCTTGATTTTCACGGCCAGTTCGGCCAGAGCGGTCCAGCGAGCATCGGTCTCTTGGCCAGGGCAGCCGCAAGGGCCTTGATTTAGATCATAACCGCAAAGAGGACAAAAGCCAAGGCAATCCGACCTGCAGAGGGGCTGAAGGGGCTCGGCCGTTAGCCGATACTGGCGTACCGCCTCTGTCAGGTCGAGAACCTGGTGACTGTCGATGAGGAAGGCGTCGGGGTCAGCGGGCAAAGGCATGGGCTCGCCGGTGGAGGCGTCCACCGTGGGCAGATACTCCTCGTGGAAGGCGAGGGTGAGTGGATAGGATATCTCGCTCAGGCAGCGGCTGCACCTGGCGGCGATGGTGCAGTGAAGGACGACGGAGGCCAGGATCCCCTTGTCCGTCCGCATAAGGTCGACGCTGCCCGTCAGTTCGCCCGGGGAGTCTCCTCCCTGGGGCAAGGGGTTGCCCTCCCTGATATCGTAGTGGGTGACGCTGCCCACGGGCTCGCGCAACTGCTGACCAACGACAAATTGCATAAAAATCTGTCTCCAAAAATGCGATGGAATACTGCACCAGATTGGCTGTCGCCTTGTCAGGGGCCTCTCTCTAAGTCTATAATCCTGCCGCGAGCATTGTCTACCCCATGTCAATTCGGTAGCCGCATGCCCACGCTGATAATGACAATAGCGGCCGACCTTTACGCTCTTCAGGAGATCGATTCAGCCATCGAGGCCGTCAAGGCTTCCCTGATGGAGGTGGAGGAGCAACTTGGGGAGACCGAGGAGCTCATCGCTGGCAGGCAGGCGGTCGAGGAGGAGCGAGCTGCTCTTGAGAGCGTCAGCAAGCAGCAGCGAGACCTGGAGTGGCAGGTGGATGACCTTCGCTCACGCGTCTCAGGGGTGGAGGGCAAGCTGTACGGGGGCTCGGTGCGCAACCCCAAGGAGCTCGCAGGCATTCAGGGGGAGGCGAACGTCCTAAGGGGCCAGTTGCGGCAGCGAGAGGATGAGCTTCTGGACCTGATGGTCCGAGTGGAAGAGAGGCAGGCGGCCCTACGAGATGCGAAGGAATCTCTGGCTGAGGTGGAGACGAGGTGGCGGCAGGAGCAGGAGGAGTTGGTCAATCAGAAGGGGAGGCTGGAAGGCGAGCTGGCGGGGCTGGAGGAGAGGCGAAGTCAGCAGTCGGGCCTCGTGGGGGCGAGGGTGTTGGGCCTCTATGACAACCTGCTGGAGAGGCGACAAGGGAGGGCGGTGGTCAAGGTGGAGCGAGGCATGTGCGGGGGTTGCCGTATCAGCTTGCCCATGACTGTATTGCAGAAGGCGCGCTCCGGCTTGGACGTGGTGCAATGCGTTAGCTGCGAGCGCATTCTATATGTGAGTTGAGCTGTGAGGGCGGTAGGGTACTTCTGGGACACAGGCGGCAGCGAGTCACTGGCTGAGCAGAGCCGTGCCTTCCTGGATTTCTGCCATCAGAATGGCTATGAGGCGGCGGCCACTTTCCTGGATGTCACCGCCGCCGGTGACGACCGCTCGGGTTATCGCCAGCTCATCGACTTCCTCAAGCAGCGCCCCGAGCGTGGATTCACCGTGGTCGTCATCTCCTCCCTGACCAGTTTGGGGAGCGACCTGCGGGAGACAGCCAGGCGCTATTTCCAGTTAGTGAGCCTGGGCGTGCAGGTGATGTGTCTGGAGGACGGCACCGACCCCGGTTCCGCCCTGCTTTCCCTCTGGACGGAGAAGAAGGACGAGCGGCTGGGACAGAAGGTGCAGGCGGCCATGAGGCGCAAGGCCGTGATGGGTGAGGTCCTTGGGCGGCCGCCCTTCGGTTATCGAGTGGGCCCACGTCGGCGCCTGGAGATACTGCCTGAGGAAGCCACGGTTGTGCGCTACATCTTTCGACTCTATCTGCGGGACGGTCTGGGCATCCGCCTCGTCGCTCGCCGGCTCAACGAGGAGGGGATGCGCACCCACCGCAACGGCCTCTGGAGCATGGTGACCGTTCGCGATATCCTGCGCAACCGCACCTACCTGGGCACCTACAGTCGATTTGGGGTACGCGTTCCTGCCAGCCATCCGGCCCTCATCTCCAGCGATGACTTTCGGCGGGTGCAGGAGCGTCTGAGCTCTCGCCGCCAGGAGAGGGCTGAGCGGCAGACCTCGCTCTTTCTGCTATCGGGGCTGGCCTATTGCGGATACTGTGGCAACAAGATGATCGGGGTGAGCCGTCGCCAGCGCTGGCGTCGCCGCGATGGCTCCCAGAAGTTGGCAGAGTACCGCTACTACCAGTGCGAGTCGCGCACCAACCGCAGCCTGTGCGAGTACCACACGCGACGGGCAGGGCAGTTGGAGGAGGAGGTGCGCCAGGCCCTTCTGGGGGAGGAGCCGGCGGCCGTGCTGGCTGTACCCAAGGCGGGTGATGAGGCGGCGGTGCTACAGGAGGCGGAGGCACGCTGTCGTCGCCTGCGAGGTCGCCTGCACCGACTGGATAAGCGTCTGGAAGAGCACATGGATGAGGCGGCCCGCGGTCGCCTCAGTGCCGAGCGCCTGCGAACCCTCGGCGTGGCCGTCGCGGCGGAGGAGCTATCGCTGGAGGAGAATCTGGTAGAAGCGGAGCGACTCGTCAGGCAGCAAGCGTCGGCATCTGAGAGGCAGCAGCAGAAGGAGCGGGCTCTGGCTCGCCTGAGGGATGAATTGGATCGCCTTGCCCCGCTGGAGCAACAGGTGCTGCTGGGAGAGTTGCTGGAGCAGGTGGTGGTGTGGGACGATAGCATCCGTGTTCTGCTGCGTCCGTGAGGAGCATGGCTACGGCTGAAGGGTGCTGGGTGGTCTACACCGACGGTGCCTCGCGGGGGAATCCCGGGCCGGCGGCGATCGGCGTGGTCATTTTTGACGATAAGGATAGGGAGTGCCATCGTATCTCTGAGGCTATCGGTCGGGCCACCAACAACGAGGCTGAATACCGGGCGGCCATCGCTGGCCTGGAGGCAGCCCTCGCCCTGGGGGCGCGCGACGTCGAGCTGCGGATGGACTCCGAGCTGGTGGTGCGCCAGCTAGACAGCTCCTACAGGGTGCGCAACCCTCGCCTGAAGCGGCTGTTCGCCCGCATGGAAGACCTGCGCTGGCGTTTCGCTTCCTTCAGGGCCACCGCAATCCCGCGTCAAGAGAATGCCCTGGCCGACAAGCTAGCCAACGAAGCCCTGGATCGGCCAGGCGGCTAGCTTGGCAGGGGGGCCGTCCTCGCCTTACAATAGGGTTGGCTCAGTAGGCCGGGTGATCGCGCTCTGGCATGTAAGATGCTGGGGTGAGGAAAGTCCGAGCTCCACCGGGCAGCGTGCTGGGTAACGCCCAGGCGGGGCAACCCGACGGAGAGTGCCACAGAAACACACCGCCCCGATCTCTGAGATATCGGGGTAAGGGTGAAATGGTGAGGTAAGAGCTCACCAGCGGCCGGGTGACCGGTCGGCTGGGCAAACCCCACGTGGAGCAAGGCCAAATAGGAGGACACAAGGACGCCCGGCCTGTCCTCGGGTTGGCCGCTTGAGGTGGCGGGTAACCGCCATCCTAGATTGATGGTCACCGCTCCCCGCCTAGGGCGGGGAGGCACAGAACTCGGCTTATAGGCCTGCTGGGCCGCTATGACTTCCCACGGCTGGGTTGGGGAGCCAGCGCGTTTTGACATAATCCCTCTCGGAAGGAACTCCTCTCAGGATGACGCTAGGCCATGCCGTCAGCCTGAGAGGAGCGAAGGGCCTCACCCCGCGCGGCCTGGCGTCGCCGCTACCTGAAGACAGTACAGACTAGGGGAGCACCTAGCGCCCCAGGGCGGCCGCCACGGCCTCCACCAGGGTCGAGTCGTCCGCGGGGGCCACGGTGCGAGGGTCGAGGAGGAGCTGGTCGTGCTCGATGCGGCCGATCACCGGCGGCTGGCCCAGGCGCAGGCGCTGGGCGAGCTCCGTCACGCTTCTGCCGCCGTGGGCGGGGATGGCTATGACCCTGGTGGGCAGCCCCTCCTCTGGCAGGCTACCGCCGCCGATCATCGAGCGCCCGTGCAGTATGTGAGCGGGCGCCCCGATAGCCCGCGCCCAGCGCCGGGCCCTTCTTTCGATGGTTGGCAGGGGCATGGCGATCATCCGCCACACGGGGATCTTCTCCAGCGCCTCGTCCCGCACGTAGTGGATGGCGGTGGCGGCCAGGGCGGCGACGCTGGCCTTGTCCAGGCGTAGCGCCCGCGCCAGAGGGTGGCGGCGCAGGCCGGCCACCAGCTCCTCGCGCCCGACGATAATGCCCGCCTGGGGGCCGCCCAGGAGCTTGTCGCCGGAGAACAGGGTCAGGTCGGCCCCGGCGGCGACGCTCTCCTGGATGGTAGGCTCGGCGGCCAGGCCGAACTGACTGGTATCGATTAGGCAACCGCTGCCTAGGTCATCCATAAGCAAGAGGCCGTGCTCGTGGGCCAGCCGGACCAGGTCTTCAAGGGGAGTGGATTCCACAAAGCCGATGATGCGGAAGTTGCTGGCGTGCACCCGCATGAGAGCAGCCGTGTCGCTGGTGATGGCCTGCTGATAGTCGCTGAGGTAGGTGCGATTGGTGGTGCCCACCTCCACCAGGCGAGCGCCGCTCTGGTGCATCACTGCGGGGATGCGAAAGCCGCCGCCGATCTCCACCGCCTGGCCGCGCGAAATGATCACCTCTCGCTCCTTGGCCAGGGCGGTGAGGGCCAGGAGGACGGCGCCAGCGTTGTTGTTGACCGCCATCGCTGCCTGGGCGCCGCTGATCTGGCACAGAAGGGTCTCCAGATGCACCTGGCGATGGCCTCGCTCGCCCTCCGTCAGGTCGAACTCCAGGTTGCTGTAGCCCCGCGATACCGCCTCCATGGCCGCTATGGCCTCCCGCGAGAGGGGGGCCCGCCCCAGGTTGGTATGAATGATGACGCCGCTGGCGTTGATCACCGGTCGCAGGGTGGACTGGAGGAGAAGCTCGGCGCGGGCCAGCACCGACTCCACCAGCGCTTCGGTTGGCGGGCACTCATGACCGGCGGCGATGGCTCGCCGCGCCTCTTGCAGTTGCTGGCGGACCAGCTCGGCCACGCTGTCGCTGGCCATCTGCGACAAGAGGGGACGGATGCGCCGATGGACAAGGAGGCGGCTCACGCTGGGCAGGTTGCGGAAGGGACTGGTCACGGCAATCTCGAACAAAATCCGGAAAGTGCCCCTATTCTACCATATCGAGCGCTTTCCCTTGACCGTCATATGCCTCTCCCATATTATGATTGCAAGGCTGGATTTGGAGGTCTCTGATGAATTTACGCATTCCTGGTCCTACGCCTGTTCCGCCCAGGGTGCTTGAGGCGAGCGCTCGTCCCATGATTAACCATCGCGGGCGGGAGTTCATGGGCATCCTCGAGCGGGTGACCAGGCGTCTCAAGGAATTCTTCCTGACCCAGAACGACGTGTTCATTCTCACCACCTCGGGGACTGGCGCCATGGAGACAGCGGTGGTCAACACCCTCTCGCCTGGTGACCGCGTGCTGGTGATCTCCATCGGAGCTTTCGGCGATCGCTTCGCCAACATTGCCGAGGCCTACGGTGCTGAGGTGAGCCGCCTCGACTACGAGTGGGGCAAGGCCGCCGACCCCGAGGACGTGCGGCGCGCCCTGGCTGCCGATCCCACCATCAAGGCAGTGCTGGTGACCCACAACGAGACCTCCACCGGCGTCACCAACCCGCTGGAGGACATCGCCAAGGTGGTGCGGGAGTTCGATAAGCTCCTGCTGGTGGATGCCGTGAGCAGCCTGAGCGCTATTCCGGTCCGCACCGACGATTGGGGGCTGGACTTCGTCGCTACCGGCTCGCAGAAGGGCTGGATGGTGCCGCCGGCCCTGGCCATGGTCTCGGTAAGCCCCCGTGCCTGGGAGGCCCACGCCAAGGCCAAGATGCCCCGCTTCTACTTCGACATCACCGCCGCCAAGAGCTATCTTGAGCGTGGCCAGACGCCCTGGACCCCCGCCGTCTCTGTCTTCTACGGGCTCGATTTGGCGCTGGACATGATGGCACAGGAGGGGCTGGAGAACATCTTCGCTCGCCATCGGCGCATAGGTCAGTTCACGCGCGATGGTGTGAAGTCGCTGGGGCTGAAGCTATTCGCCGACGAGCGCTTTGCCTCCGATACGGTGACCGCCGTCAAGGTGCCCGAGGGCGTGGACGGCAAGGCCCTTCAGCGCCTCTGCGAGGATGAGTACGACCTGATAATCGCCGGCGGCCAGGCCAAACTAGGCGGCAAGATCTTCCGCATCGGCCACCTGGGCTTTGTGTCACAGGAGGACGTAAAAGCGGCTCTGGACGTGCTGGCCAAGGCCCTGCCACGGGTGGGATTCTCCGCACGGTGAGAGCTTGATAGCTGCGAAGGTTCTGGTCTGTGACCCGATAGCCGAGGACGGCGTCAAGGCCCTGAAGGAGTGCGGCGCTCAGGTAGACGTGCGCTTGGGCATGTCGCCCGAGGAGCTGCTCTCTGTCATCGGCGAGT
>JALHUG010000064.1 GCA_022866185.1 Dehalococcoidia bacterium | reverse complement strand
CGCGGCCCCGGCCCCGCGCACGCGGCGCTGGATGCGGTCAAGGGGCACTGGGAACGCCTCCTCGGCGCCGTCCGCATCGAGACGCCGGAGCCGGCTGTCAACATCCTCGCCAATGGCTGGCTCCTCTATCAGGCGATCGCGTGCCGCCTTCGGCTTCCGCGACCAACTCCAGGACGTGATGGCGCTTCTCCACGCCCAGCCGCTGCTGATCCGTGAGCACCTGCTGCGCTGCGCGGCCCGCCAGTTCCGCGAGGGGGATGTCCAGCACTGGTGGCACTCGCCGACCGGGCGCGGCGTGCGGACTCGCTGCTCCGACGACCTGCTCTGGCTGCCACTGGCGACGGCCCGCTATGTCCTCGGCACGGGCGACACCGGCGTCCTCGACGAGCACGTCGCCTACATCGAGGGGCGACCGCTCAATCCGGGTGAGGACTCCTACTACGACCTGCCCGCGCGGTCAGAGGAAACGGGCACGCTCTACGAACACTGCGTCCGGGCGATCGAGCGGGGGACGCGGCTCGGCCGGCATGGGCTGCCGCTGATCGGCTCCGGCGATTGGAACGACGCTATGAACATGGTCGGCCTGGGCGGCGAGGGCGAGAGTGTCTGGCTGGCGTTTTTCCTCCACCACGTGCTCACACAGTTCGCCGAGGTCGCGCGGCTCCACGGCGACGCCGCCTTCGCCGAGCGCTCAGAGTTGGAGGCCGCGGCGCTCCGCCAGGCCGCCGAGATGCACGCCTGGGACGGCGGCTGGTACCGCCGCGCCTACTTCGACAGCGGCGAGCCGCTTGGCTCTGCCGACAGCCCGGAGTGCCGGATCGACTCGATACCCCAGAGCTGGTCTGTGATCTCCGGCGCCGGCGACCCGCGCCGCACTCGCATCGCGATGGAGTCGGTCGACCGGCTGCTCGTGCGCCGCGATCAGGCCCTCATCCAGCTCCTCGACCCGCCGTTTGACAGGTCCGACCTGAACCCCGGCTACATTAAGGGGTATCCGCCGGGTGTGAGGGAGAACGGCGGCCAGTACACGCATGCCGCGATCTGGGCGGTCATGGCGTTCGCGGCGCTGGGCGACGGTCGCCGCGCCTGGGAGCTGCTCTCGCTGATCAGCCCACTCAACCACACGTCGAGCGCGGAGAAGGCTGCGACCTATCGCGTCGAGCCGTACGTAGTCGCGGCCGATGTCTGCGCGCTGCCGCCGCATACGGGCGCAGGCGGCTGGACTTGGTATACGGGTGCCGCTGGCTGGATGTACCGCCTCATCGTCGAGTCGCTGCTCGGCCTTCGCTTGGAGGTAGACCGGCTCTCCTTCACGCCCTGCCTGCCGCCCGACTGGCAGTCGTTCACCCTCAGCTACCGCTACCGGGAGACGACCTACGCGATCACCGTTCGACGAGCGGGCGCGGGTGACGGAGTGCGCATCGTCGTCGACGGCGTTGAGCAGGACGAGGGGTCGATCCGGCTCGTGGACGACCGCGAGCCGCACACGGCCGAGGTCGAGATCGGTCGAGCCGACGAGAGCAGCCCCGCCATCGCGGAGCCTCCGCCCGCGAGCAACCTGCCGCCCCGATAGCCTGGTCGGCCGCGGTGGAGAGTTGCCGGCGATCCAAGTAAGGACGGTGGCTGCTACGAACGGCTAGAGTGGCAATTCAGCATTTGGATCAGCCTTGAGCCTGTTGGGTGCTCACCCGACTGCCATGGCGACGACTCTCTGCTTGACAATCCGGGAGTCAAGCCTGTTCAGGCCGTCTCTCCTCTCACAGCGACCGCACACCATGTGGGGATGGTGATGGCGAGCAGGGGGTATGTCGGAACAGCCTGTCTTGCCGTGCCCAGACTCTACGACCTTACAGAGAGGGGATAGCGTTGGGGCTGGGTGCCTTCAGCTTCCTGCCGAAGGGTGGCTTGCCTGATCCACTGGCATGAAGCGAGACGTTCCTCTTGCTGAAGTTGGCAGTTCCCCACCGCCTCCTGGCGTACCAGGCGCTGGTGGAGATGGTGACCACCGCAGCGGCGGCGTACGGCGGGTCGGAGGAAGCGGACTGGCGAGCCGGGTGTCGGGTATTCGGTAACGATGAGGTCAGCTCGATAGCGGCAGGAGCTCGGCCACCAACGCATCGATTTGCTGGGCCGCGCCCTCCTCCCGCAGAGCCTCGCGGATGCGCTGGCGGGTTCGCACGAAGTACTCGCCTTCCCTTGCGGGGACTGCCGCCGCTACTCGCTCCGCCCGCTCCGCTGCCTGGGCCAATCTGCGGTGCAGACGGTTGGCAGAGTCGAAGCGGGGGATGGGCAGCTCAAACGTTACCTTGTCGAAGTCGCGGGCGCCCCACTGTCCGCGACTTTGCAGGTGGGCAACGCGAGCCCGTGTGCTCTCGCTGTTCAACACTGCTGCAAGATAGTGGGCCTCCGACTCGTCAGCAACGGCGGCCCAATAGAGCTTGTGCTCACAGATGGCCTCTCGGTCTCTTAGGATGGCCACGGCGGGCAGGGTGCCGGAGGCAGCGTACACCACGCGCAGCGGCTCCGGCGGCAGCTGGGCCGTGAGCTGCCTGTAGAAGTCCAGTTCCTCACAAAGGGAGCGCGTGCCTCGGCCATGTTCGTTCCACAGTTGCTCGGCTCGTTCTAACCACCCCCCTAGGTGGAAGTAACCGGCAGCCTCAGCGACGTCGGCGTCCAAGAGCCGATCCTCCCGTTCTTCCCACGGGATGACTGCGAGAACGGGCTGAAGTAGACGGAATGGGGCGACCGACTCGCCCAGATAGAGATGGCGCAGGAATTGCTCCTCCACATTGCCATGTAAAGACGGGAGGTGATTCCACGGTGGCTTTTCTAGCCTGGTGCGCCGGCTCTCCACGATAGGCGCAGAAGGATTTTGCCCTACAACTCCGGCGGACGATCGTTGCACTGTCCAGATCATCCGGGGAATGATGATCGCGCCTTGTCGAAAGGCCTCACGATACCTTGAGCCGCCATCTTGGGCGCGGCTTTCCGGCCATGGCATCTCGCGCCAGCTTAGCGCGACATGGGCTTCAGCGGGAGTTGCGTCGCGCCGGGGCAATGTACCGGTAGCTACGCTAACAGAGCCTGGAAGTCGACGAGCAGAAAGGTCGCCAGAGGCGCGGCTCTCTTCATGCTGAGCGAAGAATACGCACGATGGCACCGGAAATAGAGGCTGCACATCATCTGAGAACGCCCAGACCTCCTTGAAAACTACCGATGCCCAAGTGTGCTTGATTCTTCGACCTCGCCGTCCTACGAAAACGCCACTGCGGAACTTTTCAAACTGACGGCGGCTCATCGCTGCGTAGGGCATGATGAACGCGATGGCACCTGAGGGCTTCAGATAGAGCTCCACACAGCGAGCGAAGAAGTAGGCCGAGAGGTCCTGGTGAGGCGTGATTCCTCGTCCCCCGACCCATACTCCTATCCTTTGGCACTCTCTGCGAAACGCATCCTGGATGGCGGGCGACATGAAATTAAACGCTAGCCAAGGTGGATTGCCGACGATGACATCGGCGCGCTCCTCCGCTTGCGAGAGCCACACTGGGCGAACAAGGTTCCGCGCAACGAAGCCCCAGATGTGGTTCCGCTTCGCAGCACGCAGAACGCGCAGGTTCTCGTAGGTGCCCGCCACGATAGCAGCCGTAGGCTCGTCCAGACCGTGCTCGCGCCGGAGCCAGCTCAGAAGGGCTTCTGGTGAGACGTTGCGCTCGCTAAGCTCCAGCATGCGGGCAATGACGGCATCGAATAGGGCCGGGTCGCGGGCCACGGCGAAGGGGAACTCCAGGATCGGTCCGCTTTCCGGTACTTCGATAAGCACTTCCCGCTCCGCCAAGAAACCGCGTGTGTTCCACTGCAAAGAGTCACCAAGGTACACCGGGATCGCCAGATGCGGGCGGTCCTGCAAACGTTCCTCGCCCAGAGCTAAGAGGTAGGTGACACGGGCGATCTGCACGGCCACCGGATGCACATCAATGCCCACGATCTTGCTTACACACTGCCTGATGGCCTCGCGGTTGCCTATGCCAGCAGCATCGGCGGCCGACAAGAAGCGCCGCACAGCGTGGAAGAGGAAGGTCCCTGACCCACACGCAGGGTCTAGAGCGCGCTGGTCGAGAGGCCGGTCGATGGCCCGCTCACACATGCGGGCGGCCAGCCAGTCAGGAGTATAGTACTCCCCAAGCTCGTGCCGCTGTTCCGGGTCTATCAGAGACTCGTAGAGCCCTTTCAACACGTCTGCCTGCACGTCACGCAACCGAAACCGCGTCGCCTGCAAAGCAATGCGGCGAACCAATTCCGACCCTCGTTCGGCGGCAAGCGGCCAGTCGAAGAAGTCGCCTTCGACCACGCCACCGATACCCGCCTCTTGGAAAGCCCGTCCGGCCAGCAGATCACCCGGGTCTGACATGGTGATGCCCAGCACGTGCGTCGCCATAGTCTTGGCAACAACAGTCAGGTAGGTGTGCTGGAAGAATAAGTCATCGGTGTCAACTGAGGCGCCATAGACGCGCTCTAGGAGTTGTGACCACAGCGCCCGCTTGAGCCGAACGTCGAGATGTTCACCCACTTCCGCCCACATCGCCGCCAGTTCTTCGCGGGCCACCTGCCAGGCGAGGCTACCGCGCCCCAACTCTCGGGTCACAACTTCGGGCGTCGGTGGCAAGTCGGCAGCCACAGCGACGGCTGCGCCGAGCCAGCCCAGCACATCGCGGGGGGCCGCCGTGGATGTGGTGTATTGAGGGAGTCCCCGCAATCTTCCCCGCCGCAACTCGTATGGGATGAAAGATGCACCGTCTGTTGCGATGCCGACGAAGCTCTCACCCGTTTGTGCTTCCCGTTCACCCAAGTATCGGGCTAACTTCTCCTCGGCGTCGCTTGTCTCCGAGCGCAGATCGCTCTTGAACTCAAACACGGTTCGACCCAGCAGTGCATCAATGCGACCGCGGACCTCGGGTACCGCGCGCTCGAAGTCCACCTCCGTGCTACGGGCACCCAGTCCGTCGATGAGCAGTGAGTAGATCAGCGCCCTGACCTTTTCGTGGCCGGGGCGGGAGGCCAGTTCGACAACTACCTCACGGAGACGCTCAGGTGAAAGCGGCATGGTTATCCGTTAAGGGCGCATTGTGCGTGCTTGCGATGGCAGGCGGGCAATCTCATGACGGCCCTATCCTACTCGCAGCCGTGAGGGTTGGCAAGGTGGTGCCGCGAGGCGCCTCCCTTGCTGAAGGTCGTGCCCCTTCTTCGCACGACTATCTCCGCGGAAATGCGACACCATCAGGTCATAGTGTGCGTCCACCTGTAAGCGTTGGAGGCTTGTCTCCCGACAACGTGGCGAGGAGACGGTTACGGCCAGCCCTGGGCGATGGCGAACCAAACGATGGCGTGTGCCAGGGCGAGGTTCACGAGGGTTAGGATGAGGAGCCAGCCTCTCATTAGCCTAGCCGCCGCTGCCTCGCGTACCAGCCGCCTGCGGTGACCGCCTCGGGGCTGGCGTCGCTGCTCAGCCTGCGGCGGTCGGTGGGCGCCGGCACACGGGTGGTAGTGCGGGTCAAAAGCCTGAGCGTTTCCAGTCTGCTAACGGTGAGGCAGGTTTAAGCGTGTGGCCGCGAATTGAGGTAGGGGACCATGCCAGAGAAACTAAGGACTTGCGGTCAAGTGTGGGGCGCCGCTGGACCAGCCGGCGACGGGCCGGCCCCGTGGTCTACTGCGGCCTACGAGGTCCAGCGCCTCTAGCGCCGCCTACAGGCTCTCGAGGAGCAGGCGTCCCGCTCGGCCCTTTCTTGGCCTTGTCCTGCTTGGGCTTCTTGACATTCTTGCGGCCCTTTCCTCCCATTGTGTCCCTCCTTCAGCTTTCGTCAGGATTGTAGCACGAGCCGGAGCCACGGTCACAAGGGCCTCACGGAGCGGCAGCCTCAGGGCGCACGATTTCATCATCGTCGCTTGACTTCCTGGCACACAGAGCGAACATGGTCGCTGAACCAAGAACAGGAGGAGACGACCATGACCGCCACGTTAGTGCCTTTCGATGAGTCCCTGCCCGCCTGGGAGCGGGCCCTCTACGCCTTCCTGGCCGAGAAGGAGCGCCGCAGCGGCTCCCGCCGCACGGTCGAGGGCTACTCCCGCATGCTCCAGCACTTCTTCGGCGCGCTCGGCAAGCCGCCGAACCAGGTGACGAGCCAGGAGGTGTTCGTCTACGCCCACGGCGTCGGACCCTCGGGCCGGGAGCCATCCGCAGTGACCATCGGCGCCCGGATGGCGTGTGTCAGTTCCTTCTACCGCTTCCTCATCCGGATGGGGCTCGTCGCGTCCAACCCCTGCGACCAGCTAGAGCGGCCAAAGGTCTCACCGAGCCCGCCTCGGGGGCTAAGTGCAGAGGAGATCAAGCGCCTTCTAGCCGTCATTCCAGAGAAGCCAGTGGGCTTGCGAGACCGCGCCATCATCCTGACGTTGACGCTGACGGGCCGCAGGCGCTCCGAGGTCATGAACATGAAGGCGGGCGATATCTCAGTGGCGGGTGGCATCTTCTACACCTACCGCGGCAAGGGCGGCAAGCAGGGAAAGCGGGAGCTTCCCCGCCCGGCCTTCGAGGCAATCGAGACAGCGCTAGCAGCCTGGGCCAAGAGCCTGGCCACCATGGACTCGAACGAGTCACTGTGGCCCACGGACGACCCTGACCGGGCAGCCGCTGGCCTGGGCGTCACCAGTGGCACCTTCTACGGCAACCTCCGACGTTACTTCAGGAAGGCCAGCCTGCCGCCAGCCGGCGTCCACATCTTGCGCCATTCGGCCGCCAAACTGCGGCGCGACGCCGGCGAATCGGTCGAGGAGGTCAGCCGGTTCTTAGATCACTCCTCGCTCGCCGTGACGACGGTTTACCTGCGGCGGCTGGAGGGGCAGGAGGACCGCAACTGGGGCAAGGTGGCAGAAGCCATCGGAGTCTAGCATTTCGACTGTACGGCGGTCTCGACTGGCAGCCCTCGATGCCAACTCTTGCCAAACGCCAGGGATGGTATAGAATAAACGAGTAGGCTTCTGATCAGAAGGCGAACTATCTTCATGAGAAGACAGTACTCTCCGAGAAACTTCCTACGCCAGGCGCCCAACGAACTCCTGGCGCGCTACTTCCAGCAACGCGACCAGCTGACGGACATCGACATCGCGGCCCTGGACGAGACCGACATTGAACCCCTATTCCAAGCATGTGAGCGTTTGCCTGCCGAAGTCCGAACCAGCATTGACAGCGACTTCCGGACTCTTGACACCCTGGCTGACGACGAAGGGATCAAGATCATCCTAGAAGAGGGAGACTTTCACGGTGACGACCTGGAGCCAGCGTTCGCCCCGATGGAGGGCTTCTACGACAAAGTCGTCTGGACGTTCCTGGAGCATCCCGGCTACGTAGAGATCGCCCAAAGGTTCCGCGAAGCCGACCAACTCCCAGGAAACTACTGGCTACGGCGGAAGGACGTGCCGCAGGTGGAGCCAAGGGATGACTCGGCGGCTTGCGACGAGCTCGCCGACGCGGTCGGAGCCTATTTCCGGCAGAGCGAGGGGCGCGGCTATTCATCCACCGTGGAGGTCTACAAGAGGGGAGAGGCACATTATTTCTTTGCCTACCCGGAGGACTATGGTAGAACTCAGATAGAGTACGAGCACGGTCGCCTGCAACGCCGCCCCCATCGGCCCGTATTCGAGATCATCTTCGTGTACTCCCAAGGCGCTGGAACCCTCGATACGTTCCTTCGGGGGAGAAGGCAAACGGTGCGCGACCTCCAGGAGATATTCGCTCGTGTCGTCTTGCAGCGAGAGCTTGGAGACCCTGCCAAAGACGAACGAGTCTACGATCTCAACAAGCTCAAGCGCCGTGACTTCAGCTTCGTGTACGACTCTGGTTCCGGCATCCAGAACGTTCGCCTCAAGCTCCTTCGCCTCTCACTCCTCGGTGACCGCGGCTCGCGCATCACGATCGAAGCGGACCCGTCCCGCTGGCGGGAGGCCATCTACGATCTCCTGGACCAGGTAGTGGTCGGCGGGTCGGAAACCGGGGCCGCGGTTGGCCCCAAGATACCGTTGGCGCTGGTCAACGTTACACGGGCAGGCATCCAGGCCCTCTTCGCGAAGGAAGGCAAGCGGGGCCGTCCCACGCGGACGTTCTTCCTCTCCTACCCCAACGCCTGCACCTTGGGACAGGACGGCAAGGACGGACTGCTCCGGAGGATGCTCGTTGACTCAGCCATCGAGCCCGTAATCCGTCCTTCTTCCCCAGATGGGACGTGACCGTCTCCGACCTCCTTCTCGACCTCCTCCGCCGGGCAGAAGCTGACCTGCCGGGAGTTGAGATCCTCACAGCAGACGAGGTGTCGCCTTGGCCAGCCAGCGCGCTGGAGGCCATCGTCCAGAGCGGTCTCCTGTCGCCAACCACGCCTGGCGCCAGCGTCCTGTGCGACGCTTGTCTGGAAGACCACTGGCAGCAGGTCGAGTTCGTCGAATCGCCGGCGGGCGCTCCCCGCGCCTACATCGTCTGTCCCGAGGCAGGTCGAGTCGCTGTCGATACCGCGAGGCTCAACCGATGGCGCGTGAACCTTACAGGGCTGGCGGGCGTTCTTGGGCAGCTGCTGGGGTGCAGAGAAGCGCCCGACGAACTCGTCGCGTCCCGCCTCTGGCGGTTAGGCACGACAGAGCTCTCCGGCGAGTCTCGCGACGTTCTCCTAGTGCGGGGCCCGACCTGGCCAAACGCCGGAGAAGCGCTGAGGCTGGAACAGAGGCTCTCGCGGACCGCATCGTCTCTGCTTTTGACCCTCGTCGAGATCATCGCCGACCCCCCTACGCGGACCTCTGTCGTGCCGCTAACTCGGGTGCTCTCGTTGGCACACAATGGTCTCTCTCTCGACCTGTCCTACATCGAGGCCGTGCTTGCGTCCCAGGCCGACCGTTCCCTCGGCGAGCCCTACACCTTTCGGAAGCAGGGAGAGTACTGGGCCATTAGGTACGAAGGAGCCCAGTTCAACCTTCCGAACCTGAAGGGCCTTCGGTACATCGCCTGCCTGCTGGCCACTCCCGGAGGACAGTTCCACGTGCTGGAACTGGTGTCGCGTGTCGAAGGCCGGGCTCCGGGCACGTTGCTAACACTAAGCGACCTCCCGGAGACAAGTCTCAGGGTCGAGGGTCTGCGACAAGAGGATGATCTTCTAGACAAGAACGCCCGGGCAGAATATCGGCACCGTCTCGCCGACCTGCGACAGAAGAAGAGCCTGGGCGAAGACGAACTGGAGGAGAAGCGCTGGCTTGAGTCACAGCTCCAGGCCGCCACCGGTTTACGTGGCCGACCGCGGAAGGTTGCGTCTCAAGCAGAAAAGGCCCGGGTGAACGTCACAAACCTCGTGCGCTCGGCGAGACGGAAGATCGATGTCCAGGACCCCGCATTGGCCATCTTCCTAAAGAACAGCATCAAGACCGGCCTCTCCTGCTCCTACATCCCCGACAGGCCCATCACCTGGGCCGTCTCCTTCTAGACTGCAGGCTTCGTTCCCTCCGTTAATTCTCGCTTCACATTGTTAATCTCGTTTTCACGCCTTGTCCTATGAAAGACCTTTTGAGGTTCTGGTCCGACGAACACGAATAGACGTAAGTTGCCCATCTGGGCGCCAAGTGACCCCCGATGAGCGCCCACCGCCGGGCCGGGCCCTCTTCGAGGGCTTCTCTACGGCAGAGCGTGGAGCCACGGGCAACGAACCATCTGAAGGACTTGTCAACACCGGCGGCGGAGAGGCCCTTTACGAACCTGGGAAGGGTTCCCGGCGGCCTTATTTCGTT
>JALHUG010000063.1 GCA_022866185.1 Dehalococcoidia bacterium | reverse complement strand
TAGGCATTAAACTACATAAGAGATGAGATCGCTTCCCAGAGCTGGAGTGGCCGTGCTGGCCATGGTGGGGCTGGCCCTCCTGGCGGCCTGCGGCGGCGAGACCGCGCCCTCACCAGAGGCCACCGCTACGGCCACCGCTACCGCCGCCGCGCCCAGCGAGACTACGGCCGGCCTGACGGCAGCCCGCGAGTACCAGCGCAACGGCCAGTACGAGGAGGCCGTGGCCGCTTACCAGGGGGTGATCCAGCAGGCCGACGGCCAGACCCAGCAGCAGGCCCGCTACGACCTGGCCCTGACCTACATCACCATCGAGCGATACAGCGATGCTGTCACGGAACTCACGGCCTACATTGACGCCAAACCCTCGCCGGAAGACAGACAGCGCGCCCGCTTCTTGCTGGGCCGCCTCTACTCCACCCTGGGCGAGCTCGACAAGGCACGCCGATCTCTGGAGGACTACGCCGACGATGAGGGGCCAGCGACCGTCTACGCCCGCCTGGAGCTGGCCCAGCTTCTCGTCCAGGAAGGCCGCCACGATAAGGCTGCGGAGGAGCTGGAGAAAGCCCTGGCCCTCGACGTGCCGCCCTCGCTGGCGCCGACCCTGCTTCTGAGGCTGGCCAACGCCTATCAAGAGGCGGGCGACGACGAACAGGCCATCCAGCGGTACGAGGAGCTCCTCCAGAAGAGCCCCTCCGACGACTACAAGGCCCTGTCCCTGTCCCGTATCGCCAGCCTCAGCCGCAGCCTGGGTGACGGCGAGCGCTGGCGGCAGGCCCTGCTGGACATCGTGCAGAAGTACCCTGGGTCGCCGCAGGCGCCGAACGCTTTTGACTCGCTCCTGGCGTCAGAGGTGCCGCTAGACCTTCTGACTCAGGGAATCGTCCACTACCGCCAGCAGGCCTACGATGAAGCCCTGGCTGCCTTCGATTCCTTCCTGGCAGGCAACCCGCCTGCGCCCCAGGCAGCGGTGGCCCACTACTATCGAGGGGTCATCCGCGAGGAGCAGGATGCGCTGCAAGAGGCCCTGGCCGATTACGAGGCCTGCCTCCAGCTCGACCCTGGCGGGGCTTCGGCCGAGGACGCGGCCTGGGATCGCGCCCTCCTTCTCGAGGAGGTGGCTGGGCCGCTTGAGGCCGCCGCAGCCTACGATCAGTTCTGGCAGGCCTACCCTGGTTCCGCCTGGGCGGCCAGGGCAGCCTTCCTCAGCGGCCTGATCCCCTACCAGGCCAGCGACGCGGCGGCGGCCAGCGCCGCCTGGACGGAGATGCTCGACGCCTTCGCCAGCCCGGAGCAGCGCGCGCAGGCAAATCTCTGGCTGGGACAGACAGACCTGCTCTTCCTCGATGATGGGGAGGGAGCAGCGGCCCACTTCCAACAGGCGTTGGAGGCCGCCGCTAGCTTCTACGGCCTGCGAGCGGAAGCCTGGCTTGGGGCCGAGGCTTCCGTCGCTCCCCCCGTTGAGCCCGAGGGGGCCATAACCGCGGCTTCCTCTGATTGGGAGGCAGCGGAAGGATGGCTGGCCTCCCGCTGGGGACCGGAGGCCGTGGCGGCCGGCACGTCGCCGTTCGAGCTGCCAGCCTGGCAGCGGGGCCAGGAGCTCCAACAGCTGGGCCTGGCCCGAGAGGCGGCCAGCGAGTTCCTCTGGCTCATCAACCAGAGCCGTTCGCAGCCCTGGCGCCTCTACCGGCTGGCGCGCGCCCTGCACGACCTCGGCCTAACCCATCTGGCAGCTCGCGCCGCCACCACCTTGCTGGAGAGCCCTGACGTCCGCCTGGAGCAAGCCCCGCGGGCTCTTCTGGAGTTGGCCTACCCCCTGGACTACCTAACGTTCATCAATGCCTCTGCCGCCGAGAACGGCCTGTCACCTCTCCTCCTCCTGGCCGTCATACGTCAGGAGAGCTTCTTCGACCCCACTGCCGGGTCGCCCGCTGGCGCCCTTGGCCTCGCCCAGGTCATGCCCATCACCGCCTCGGAGATCGCCCAGGAACTGAACATCGAAGACTTCTCCAGCTCAGACCTGCTGCGGCCGCCGGTGAGCATCCGTTTCGGTGCCCACTACCTGCGCAGCCAGCTCGATCTCTTCGACGACAACCTCTTCCTCGCCCTGGCCGCCTACAATGGCGGCCCGGGCAACGTCAGCCGCTGGCTGGAAAGCCTCCCCACTGCGGACATGGACCTGTTCGTCGAAAGCATAGACATTACGGAGACCCGCACCTTTGTGAAGGTGGTGCTGGGGAACTACGCCATGTATCGCTTTCTCTATGGTGGTGCCGCTCACCCCACCCTCCTAGCCAGCCCAGGCCCTTAGACGAACCCGCCGTGCCGCTCGCGAGACTCAATGAGTTCGCTCAGAAACATGGGTGACACCTAGAATGGTGCCCCTAATTAACTGGACGAGTAGGCAGTGGGTCAGTTTGAGGCCAACAGGAGACTCACCGTCGCCGCCTCTTTTTCCGTCCCAGAAGTAAAAGGAACTCCATTGGCGTGATTCGTGCCTGACGAAGAATGCCTCGGAGAGTGCCCCGAGGAACTTCGTGCTTGCCAAGGATTACAACTGCTGTAATTGTTCTGCCATGAATTACTTTGGACATGGAGAGATGCGAACCTCTAGTTGAGAAAAGAGCGGGCTTGAATCCAGCCCGCTCCAAAGCCGCCAAAATTTCGTCGCTCGAACAGAGCGGCAGCTTGCTCACACTGTTGCTAGAACCCTCTCAATGTGAGGACGAATCACTTCTTCCGCACGCCCGCGAAGAATTGGGAAATCATCCTTCTTTGGACGCGTCGGCCAAAGGGGAATCCCACGCTCTCTAAAGACTCTCTCACGCTCTCCCTGTTGCTCGATCGTATTGAGGTATAGGCTGGTGGCATCTGCGACGTTGTCTAAGGCTTCTTCCAGGGTGTCGCCGCAACTGGTTACGGCTAATTCGGGACATTCTGACACCCACTGCTTGCCCTCAGGATAGGCACGATGGGTTACCACAATATACCCGATCGCTCGGGTGACCATATTGCCTCCTCTTGAATGCAGGGCCAGGTCGGAGGCCCTGAGGGATATGCAAGCAGAACCTTAACGGTCATGTCAACCAATGTCAATATAATTATAGCTCCCAGGTCATTGCTGAACAAGGCCGAAATGGTTAAAAACTCAGACTGCCCACCGATGCATCCTAAGGAAGGGATAGGACATCCGCCTATGGGCCGCTCATTCAGACTGACCCACTACCGACGAGCACAATAGCTTGACGCCGGCCAATCCCCTGGGCTAACATCAATTAGCAAATCGAATAGGGCCCGAAGACGCTCTTATCCAGAGTGGTGGAGGGAACGGCCCAAGGAAACCCGGCAACCGATCCGTGCTCGAATGCTCCGCTCAAGGCCGGACGCGGTGCCAAGTCCGACCCTTCGGTCTGGCCGAAGGGAAAGATGAGAGCGGGTAGATGGAAAAAACTTCTCACACCACGAGAAGTTTTTTGTTATGCCCCACCAACGGTGAGGTCATAGTTGGAAGGCGTAAAGGCTATCGAGTGGGTGAACGGTAGGGTCCGCCTCCTGGACCAGACTCGCCTCCCCCAGCAGGAGGTGTACCTAGAGCTGAAGGACTACCACCAGATGGCGGCGGCCATCCGCGAGATGCGGGTGCGAGGCGCCCCCCTCATCGGCATCGCCGCCGCCTACGGGATGGCCCTGGGTGCCCGACATATCGAAACCTCGAACATGAATGACTTCCTGGCCCAACTGCGGCCGATCGCTGAGGCCCTGGCGGCCACCCGACCCACTGCCATCAATCTCTCCTGGGCCCTCAAGCGCATGACCCTGGCCGCGGAGGCGGCTGCCGACCCTCCGGCCGCCCACGAAGCGCTGGTGGCGGAGGCCCTGTGCATTCACCAGGAGAACGCCGACGCCGACCGCAGGCTGGGCCAACACGGCGCTCAGCTCATCCCCGTCGGCTCCGCCGTCCTCACCCACTGCAACACCGGCTCCCTGGCCACCGGCGGCTACGGCACTGCCCTGGGCGTCATCCGCACCGCCTGGGAGCAGGGCAGGCTCTCCCGCGTCTACTTCAGCGAGACGCGCCCCCTCCTCCAGGGGGCACGCCTCACCGCCTGGGAGCTGGCCCGCGACGGCAT
>JALHUG010000062.1 GCA_022866185.1 Dehalococcoidia bacterium | reverse complement strand
TATACGACATGTGTCAAGGAGTGAACTTTCGCACTTTCTAGCCACCTGAGCCGACCTGCTTGACATGGGTCGGCTTTTCTTTTACTCTCATATCTGTTAGCGTTATCGCTAACAGATATCTCGAACTGGGAGGACCCCATGCCATCATCACCTCAGGACCACCACCTCATGCTGCGCGGATCACTCATCACGCTGAAGCGAAAGTGCGGGAAACCGACCTGCCACTGCGCGAAGGGCAAACCCCACACCAGCCCCGCGTTGTCCTACAGCCTCAAGGGCAAGACCAAGATCCTCACCCTCCGCAGCGCAGATATTCCCGAGGTCCGAGCAGCGCTGCGCAGCGACCGGGATGCCCTGAAGGCTCTCCAACAGCAGGCACATCGTGGCATTCGGCAGCTTTCCGCCCGTGTCCGCCAAGCGAAGGGAGGGCGGGGCCATGAAAGCTGATTCGCTAGCGTGGTTCCGCGTGCTTGAAACCTTCGCCTCCGTGTTCAGCTCCCCTTCCTTCACTCTGTTCTGCTCGCTATCCGCCGCTTGGGCCTTGTGCACCGGCCGCCATACCATGACCCGCATCTATCAGGTCGGCGAGCCGGACGGAAGACGCGCCCACGATGCCTATCATCGATTCTTCCGCTGTGGGGCCTGGCGCCTCGAGGAGCTGTGGAGACACCTTGCCGTCCTGCTGGTCGAATCGATGTATCCCGGCGGGCCCGTCGTTGCCCTCATGCTCGATGACACGACCTTTCACAAGACCGGTAGAAAGATCGTTGGAGCATCGTGGTGGCGGGATGCCGTGCGGTCGACCGCCACCAGGACCGTCCACTGTTTCGGCCTGAATCTGGTGGTTTTATCGCTGGAAATCGCGCCTCCGTGGGGAGGGGAACCCCTGGCCCTACCGCTGAACGTCCGTGTGCACATCAAAGGCAGTGAAACCCTGCTTCAGCAAGCGCAGGAAATGCTCTGCCAACTCGCCGCCTGGATGCCGGCTCGCCATTTCATCCTCACCGCCGACGGGTCTTTTGCTCCCCTGGCGGGCGCCTTTCTGCCGCGAACGACTCTGATCTCACGCATTCGTCATGACGCGGCCCTCTACCAGCTGCCCCGACGACCCCGCAGACCCACACGCGGGAGACCCCGCACGAAAGGCCCGCGCCTTCCGTCCCCGTCTCGATTCGTCCCCTCAGAACGCCAGTGGCAGCGAGCCACCCTCAACATCCGCGGCAAACAGATCGAACGGCTGCTCTTCTCCCGCGTGGTCCTCTGGTACCATGTCTGCCCCAAGCAGCCCATTCTGCTAGTCATCTGTCGCGACCCCACCGGCAAGCAGAAGGACGACTTCTTCTTCGCAACGGATGTCACGATGGAGGCCGCGTGCGTAGTCGAGCATTACGCCTCGCGCTGGGCGATCGAAGATACCTTCAAGAACGTCAAGCAATACCTGGGGGCAGAAGATCCTCAACTCTTTGCCCAGCAAGGCCCCCAACGTGCCGCAGCGTTTTCCTTCTGGATGTATTCCGCGGTGTGGTACTGGTATCTGAACCGCAGACCCTCGACTATGACGTGGATTCCCCTGCCATGGTACGCCACGAAAGCGGCGCCCTCGTTTGTTGATGCTCTGGCATCGCTGCGAAGGACGCTGTGGAGCAGCCGGATATTTCAATCATCCGGAAAGCCGGCGCTCACAGCGAGAAATGCCCGCGTGCTAATCGAGGCCCTCGCCTATTCAGCCTGATTGCCTGCGTTTCCGAGCTCGATATTCGCTCACCTCTACCCTCAAAACTGCGAAAGTTCACACTACGGAAGACCGCGGAAAGGCTGGGACTACTACCACAGCCTGTAATGGTGGACCGGGCG
>JALHUG010000061.1 GCA_022866185.1 Dehalococcoidia bacterium | reverse complement strand
GTCCTGCCCGCCCACGTTGATGCGATTGGTGGCGAAGCTGGCCCACTCCAGGGCGGCGTAGGCGGCGGCCCCGGCCGCGACCAGCTCCTCCAGGTGGGGTGGGATGGTCGAGGTGGAGGCGCCCAGGGTGTGCATCTGGCCGTAGTAGATATTGACCGATTGGTCGCCAGGGGGTTTCGCGTCCACCAGGAGAGTGAGGGTGCTTGCCCACAGGGAGAAGGGGATGTAGCTGGGCGGATACATGTCTACTGGGTACTCCACCGCTTCTACAGCCACCAGGTCGCTGAGGCTGGCCAGGGAGATATCGCGGCTGCCTTCGCTGGTGGTCAGGGTAGCTTTCGCCTCCAGGGGGATGGCTAGGCTCAGCTCCCGCACCGCCCGCTCGATGTGACGGTCCAGCTCATCGTCGGTCCAGCGCTGGTTGGCCGGGTCCTCGTCGTGCAGGTCGCGCCGGACGCTCGTTCTCATCTCAGATAGGTTCACGGGCTACCCCCCTGACTAGACTTGCCAAGCATGGCCCTCACTGAGGCAATGAGAACCTCTGACTCGCTGAGGTAAGCGTCTATGAACTCTTCCAGCTCACTGCGCTGAGCCTCTGAGAAGGCCACCGACAACTGGCCGTCTAGCGAACGCCAGACGACGCCCGCGTGCAGGTGGTTGGCTAGCTGGCGGATCGTGTCCTGGCGCTGGGCCAGGCCGTTGAGCATGTTCACTAGCGTTTCCAGATTCTTTTCGCTGATGCCCATGGTTTCTCCTCCGTTAGGCCGCTTCCAAAGTCACGGAGCTTCCAGTCTTCACGACCCGGTACAGCGTGCTGCCGAACTTCAGGTAGAGGTTGCTCTTGTCGGCGGGCGGGTCGGCGCCGCCGACCAGCCGCAGGTAGGGAGTGGTCGGGCCGAGCTCCAGCAGGCGGACGGTGGCCGCCGTCTGGTCGAGGATGCGAAGGCCGTAGGCGGTGCCCGCGCCAGAGCCACCCTGGTTCTCGATGTCGATGCCGAAGACGCTGGTCGGCTTGCTGCCGCCCCAGAAGGCAGCCGCTACGTAGAGGCCCCTCACAGCCGAGAGGACGCCTGTCCCTGACGCGCCGCTCTGCTGCTGGATGAGGATGCCTCCTAGCTGGGAGCAGGGGCTGGGGGTATTGTGCTGGGCGTAGAAGTAGAGGCCGTAGACGTAGGAGGCGCTGGGGGTGCCCTGGCCGATGGCCGCACCGCTGAGACCGTAGGTGAACTGAGGGCCAGCGGCCCGATTCCCATACACCAGGTTGTAGACGCCGCGCGCGGGGTGCGTTGACAGGGTTCCGATGACGCTGACGAGGCTGTCGGCTTGGGGGGTAGCGTCGGCAAAGGCGGCGTGCTGGGTCACACGGAGGTCACCGGCGAGAGCTACGTGCGGGCTGGTGGGCGAGAGGGTGATGCGGTTGTTGCCACCAGAGTCGCGGATGATGTTCTGAGTGAGGCGCAGGATCTCGATCAGAGCCTCGCCTTGCGAGGGGACGAATCCGGTGTGGCCTGAGTCGGCGTAGCCCAGGTTGGATAGAGACGAGTGGTCGTTCGTACCACCGCCCTCTGGTTCGCCAAACAGTTTCAGTCGGCCCATGCCGTCCTCCCTAGCTCAAGGAAGCGTAAGCGGAAATGGAAAGGCTGGTGGCGGTGGCCGACACCACCTTCAGAAACACGGTGGCTCCCCTCACCTCCGCCTCCAGGCTGGGGATCGGATTGGCGGCCAGCTCCGTCTGGCCGAAGCTGCGCTCGCAGCCGCGGAAGTACTTGCCCGCCGTGGCATCCCACACCAAGAGCTGCACCTTGAGGGCAGTGAGGTTTGTGCAGCCGCTGGTGTCCAGATCGAAGCGGACACTGCGGTAGCCGCTGCAGTCCACCCCCGCGCTGGCGCTGGTGGGGTCGGAGGGGTCGGCCGCCGTCAGGCCGCTGCGATGGACGATCGGCGTCGTCTCCTCGTAGACCGGCCCCTTGGGCACACCCTGAGAATCGATGCGAACGTTGGCCACGGAGCCTCCCTTCGGTCGGCTGAGTCAAGGGTCGAGGGCCAGGGGGGCGATTCGCTTGATCCTCGACCCCCCCCGACCTGTCGGGGGGGGCATCGGATTGGCCCCCCATGCCCCCGTCTTCAGGCTGGGGTTGCGTGTGAACCCTCGACCCTTGACGTCGGCCCTGCCTATGGCCGCACGCCCACCAGCTTGGCCAGCTTGAGGGTGCTGAACAGAGCGGCGGACGTGTACCACTTGATGCGGGTGCGGCTGGCGTCCTTCTGTTCCAGGCTTCCCACGCGCTCCACCTGCAGACCGCCCGGCCCGGTGAGGCCAGCCATAGCCCCCTCGCCGAACTGGAGGGCGTAGATGGTGGAGCAGTCGGTGCTGGTGCCCACCGTCTGGTTGTCGACGATGTAGTCGGACAAGCCGATGGGGATGCCGTCGTAGTACTGGACCATCTGGCCGAACTGATCGCGGTCGCTCTCCAGCATGGTGCCGGCGGTGCGAGCCAGCTTGTTGATGATGCGACGGCTGCGCCGGCTCATCAGCAGGAGCTCCGGCTTGCCGCCCTTCACCGTGTCCACCAGCTCGTCCATCTTGTCCAGGGTCAGCGACCCGCCGTTGGCCCCCATGCTCAGGGTCTGACCGGACTGGCACAGCTTGTCGATGCCGTCGAAGGCCTTGGGGTTGGTGCTCGAGTCGCCGCTGATGAACGTCTGCTCGAACAGGTCGCGCACCGCCTTGGCCTTCAGCTCGATGACGGCCGCCTCCAGGTCCTGGATGTTGGAGCGGGTGGCCACAAGGTAGTTATCGATGTCGGCGTCGCCGCCCATGATCTTGAGGGTGGCTGTGACCTGGGTGAAGGTGGGCGTCGATTCCGTCCAGGTGTCGCCCACATCGTAGAAGGAGGCGGTGGCGGCGGTGCTCTCGCGGTTGTAGGTGAGGCCGTTGCCCACGATCTCGACCGTTGGCACGTTTGCACGCTGTTAGGTACGCGGTGAGCCTGCCGGCGTAGGTTCTCAGCCTTGCCCCGCGCGGCCCTGGGCCCACCGCCTGGGGCCGTTCTCGTTCCCCGTAACGTCACGCCCCCGTTGGCGTCTTAGCGTTCATGAGGAGGTAAGGCTAATGACCGGAGCAGAGCTCACGAAGAAGGAGTGGGAGGCCGTCAGCAACGTCGCGGTATGGGTGTTCATGTTCGAGGGCGCTGAGCACATGCGGCGCTGGCTACGTGAGATTGGCCGCGACAACGGGCTACCGGCGGGCTGCGACGTTAACGACCTGGTCAACCGGCTAGCGGTATACTGGGGTGCTCTGTCCCCTAAGAAGTACGAGGCGCTCAGGAAGGGTTAGGTCTCCTACCTGGACGTCGCGGCGCACGTTTTAGGTGGGTACGCCCTCGGTCGGCCAGCTCCGGACGCATGGCGAACGACGGGTGACGTAGCTGAAAGACCGACGACCGTGGTGAAGGTTCGCGACTGAGGAGCGAACCACTAGCGCCCCCGTGACGGGGTGGTTGCTATCTACGCCCACGCTGCTCTGATCCTTCCGCGCCGGTCAACCCGCCCGTAACGCTTACCTCTTCGCGCCGTCCTTATTCGTGGAGGTGACCTTACCGTGTGGCGCTGGTTCATCAACCAGCTAAAGAGAGCGTACTACAAGTTCAGGGGAAGGCCGTTTATACCCCTAAGTGACCTGAGAGCCGCAACCGCCGTGGCCGTGCTCATCGCGGGAGGCTACGGGGAGGCTGACCTTCCGCGCGTGCTCCCTGGGGTCAAGGTTAACTTCGAAGGTGCGTTTGAGGCGTTCAACCACCTGTCGCCGCGAGACTTTAAGGCGTTTCAAAGATACTACGCGCGGGTGAGCGCTACGCACCCACCGCCCTGGACCTTAGATGAGGTACTGATAGCGGCGGTAGGAAAAGGAAAGGCAGGCCGGCACCTGCTCACTAACGCCTAGCTGCGCCCCTCGCGCCTCTCACGGCGTACTAAACACGCGGCGCAGTACCAGCCGCGCCTTGTGATCTGAGCCCCCTTCTGCCGGTACGAGGCCCCGCAGGTTTGGCACCTTCCGCGCTTCCCGCGCAGCACGCCCGGCGCAACCCTGCCGCGTAGGTCAACGGTGCCCAGGCGGGGGCCGCCGGCAGGGGCGGTAGGCGCGTCAGGGTGGCAGAGGTAGCACGCGGGTGGGCACTCAAACCGGCCCCCTACCCCTTGCGCCTTCAGCCGCGCGTTGTGCTTGGCGTTGGCCTCGTGCGTCGCCCTCAGGAGGGCCTTCTCGGCCTCGGCTAGGGCCTGGGCCTTGGTCCGCTGGCGTTCACGGTAGGTCGTTATCATCCTCCGCTCCCTTACGGTCGCTCTCAGCAAGGCATCTATCTCTTTCTCTCAGCCTCATGGGTCACGGTGGTGGCGTTCATGCGTCATGCGTCGGTCTACGGCTAACGCTGGGCCTGTAACGGTGGTGGCAGGTGGTAGTGGTTGACCCCTTACAACTAAGATTATACATTGGAAATTTAGACAGCCTAATGTACGTTAATTGAGCCCGTGCCATCTGAAGCGGGGCGTGAACGAGCAGCTTTTGAACCTGGCCCTAGCTAAATCAAGGGGGGCGTGCCACGGAGCCGGCAAGAACGGGGTTGCCGCCAGATACGGCGGGAAAAAGAACCACAACCTCGTGGAGTATTTTGCTGTACTTTTCGGTACTAATGCAGGCATCCGAACCTGATTTGACAAGCTGCCCCCTCTACGACCCTGCACGATCATGCGGCCCAGGGTAATAAACGAAGTCCCTTGTTCTTTAATTACCCTGCCTGGCGGCCCGCTTGCGGGCACGGGCACGGCCCTTAGCCTTAGCGATCCTACGCCGCTCTGACTTGGACATGAAGAAGAGGTGCGCCTTGCACTCGGCCATGAAGTCGCTGCCCTTGGTGTAGTTCTTGAAGGTCGCTAGCGCCTTTTCTAGGCCACGACCGTCAACGGGGACAAAGACGTTTACGGGGTGGCTCACGGCTAACCTAGATAGGGATCCTCAGGATCCCCTAGCTCAGGCTCAAAGACGTGCTCAGGCTCGGCGTCGGGCGCTGAGGAAGCTACCTGGGGCTTACTCAATGGAGGTGTGGCTGGCTCCGGCGGCGGGGGCGTAGGTTCAGGGGAAGGTTCAAGGCCAACGGCCCTATCTGGGGGCGGCGCAGGATCGGTTTCTGGGGGCGTAGGACGGGCGTTAGCCTTGGGCTTGCTGGCCGCCGCGATGAGCGCTTGCAGCTGCGCCTCGGCTTCGGGCGAGCGGGGTGGGCAGTTGAAGGCGGTTGAAGGGCCAGGGTCAAAGGCAACGTGCCCGTCGTGAGGGGCGAGGCCACCGCCGGTGAGCATGTACGTGGCGACGCCGCAGTCACAAATGACCGTGACCCTGGGCTGCCCGAACGCGTCAACCTGGCGAGGTGGCTCGCTAGGCGGGGTAGGGACGCGGTAGGCGTGGCCGTCAGCGCCCATCCTAACGCACACGCGCTGGACCGGCGGGAGGTCGTTGCTAGGCTTCTTGCGCGGCATCCGTTACCTCACAGCGCGTTCAGCGTGGGCATCGAACGTATCGACCCGCTCAACGCCCACGCCAATCTCGGCCCCTTGCAGGGCGTCGTCGCTTTGAAACAAGGGGGGTGTCATCTGTCGTCATTTAAGCGCCTTCGAGCCTCGTCAGGGCGTGCTGGGCCTCGCGTAGGCGCTGAACCAGCGGCCCCCTGGCCACCACCCGCTGCGGGGCGGGCAGGCTCAGCTTCTCAGCGCGTGCCTGGGCCGCTAGGTGGTCAAGCGTGGCCCGTCTCTCGCACGTTCGCTGCACCAGCGCTGGCAGCATCGTCACGATCGCCTCTATGCCCGCTAGAGCCCGCTCGTAGTCAGCAGACACGGATCTCGCGCCGTCACGTAGGTGGCCCCTGACCTTGGCGGCAGGCTCGTCAGAGGTCGGGTCGTTGCTCACCTAGTCACCTCGTTCTTAGTTTTGGGGGCCGGCAGCTGGCTACAACCACCGGCCCCGCAGCAATTAGCTCGTTGGGGCGTACGACCCAGGAGAGGTCAAGCTCCTGTCGCCCGCCGAAGGGATGGGCTCAAGCGAGCGAAGCACCGCCCCAACTAACCGTTTTACGCTAGCGACCGCTCCTATAGGTCGCCTCCGTGCTCAGGCCGCGTTGTCCCCACGCACAGGCTGCACCGGCAGCCCCCGCAACGACGCCCCTGGTGCCAGGCGCGCATCGCGATCAGGGCCATGTTGTACCGGTTGGCCTCCGTGTAGGGCCGCCACTCGCCAGGAGGGTATGCCTCCGAAGGGTGGCCGTTAACCCACCTGATGCTGCTGCCGTCGGGAAAGCGCTCTAGCCCGTCGGTCATCACAACCTCACAGCCCAAACGCCAGGCGAACGGCCACGTCGCGCGCCGCGTCAACTACCTTGCGCACGTCGTTCGTCGCCAGGGGCTCAGGCAGGTCGGTGACCGTGCCGCCGTTCTTTCGCACGTAGCCAGCCAGGTCATGAAGCTGCCTGCGCAGCTCAACCAGCCTGTCAACGTGCGGGGCTAGCTCGCCCACCAGCCGAAGCACCTCGTCGCGTAGGGTCAGGTAGGCGGGGCTCAGGGCGATGATCCTGTCAAGCCAGCCAGCGATCTCAGCGGCCCGCTTAGCCTCAACCTCGGCGGCCTCAGCCTCGGCCTGGGCGTCACGCTCAGCGATGATCTGGCGGCCCAGGGGGGTCTTCGCGATATCATCAAGGGTTAGGTTAGCCATCGTTTACGTCCTTTCCTCTAGCTTCCGTGCCGGCGTTTGGCGAACGCCTCGGCCCGCTCTCGCATGGCCGCAAAGTCAGCTATGCGCTCCTGGGCCTCGATGCGGGCGGCCTGGCGCTGGGCCATCGGGCAGGCCGTGCTAACCAGCCTCCACCAGGGCCTGACGAACCTTACCTCGACCCCCGCCGGCACCTTGGTTTCCTTGAGCACCTCGGTCCAGGCGGCCTTAAACAGCCGGTCGGCCTCGGCGCTCTGGAGGGCCTTGCTGATAACCTCCTCAGCTTGCGCCATGGCCTTGTCAACCTCGCAGGTGTTCTGGTATGGGCAATCCTTGCAAAGGTTGGTGTCCTCGAAAGCCTCTGGCATCAGCTGTCCTCCTAAGCGATAAACACGTAGACCGTAACCGCGTCAGGCGTTGAGGGTGGTCCGCCGGTCACCTTAACCTTGACGCCGCGTCCGATGGCAAAGTTGAGCGGTAGCTGTAGGTCGTCGGCCCCGTGTGCCGGCGGGTCGCCATAGAAGCGTGTCAGGTAGTGTTCGAGCCCCGACGCTAGGCACGTGAGCGTCACAACAATTGTACCCTCATAGTCCGGTCGGCACGCGGGGTCAAAGATTACGGTTGCGGCAGGTATCCACCCCCCGATCCAGGAGCTAGGGGCCGCCAGGAGCAGGTCGGTCTCGCCGTTACCGGCCTCGTCAGTCGTCACGCGGACGGGTCGAAAGTCCATCGTCTACCGCTTACCCTTCTGAGCCAGCCAGCCAAACTCCTCCTCGACGCCGAGCTGGTCAACCTCGGTGGCGGGCGTGTCGTGCTTGGTCACCGGCGTGGGGCCGTCACCCCGCTGCCTGGCCGCTTCGACGGCGTCTCGTAAGGGCGTAGCGACAAGGCCGCGTGTGTCCTGCTCCGCGACGATGCAGCCGGCAACCCGCTTCGCGACCATTCCCTTGACCAGGCGCTCAGCCAGGGCCTTTAGGGCAGGAGATAGGGCGCTTGCCTGGGGGCGCGTAGGCTTGCCGCTGGCAGGAAACTGCGGGGTACGCGGCGCACCGGTGACGTCGGTCTGGTTGCCGTCGCCAGGGATGGCCGCTAGCTCGCTCAGGTACGAGGCTAGGTACGCTCGAAGCTGAGCCAGGAAGTCGCTGCTGGCGTCCTTCTTGACCTCGGTTAGGCTCGTGTCAACGGCCTCAAGAAACTTGCGCAGCGTCCGGCTGTCGCTCGCGCTCATGCGGCCTAGGAGGTCGCTGAGCTCGTCGACAAAGGTGTCATCGTGCTGGGTCATCGGCGTGTTCTCCTTCATGACCGGCGCAGAGGTTAGCCGCGCAAGGTCAAGCTCGTCATCGTCGCAAACGGCAAAGATCCCGCCCGCGTCATCCCGTTGCCAGTTAGGAGGCATGGGTCAATCCCTTCCGAACGCCCGTAGGAGCTTGTCGATATTTTGAGGCGTGGGCTTCACGCATGCCGTCTCAACGAACTGCTGGTGGTGCCCGTTCGCGCACCGGCGTAGCCTACGGGTGATAGTGCCGTGCCGCGTCGTCTTGACGCAGGCCAGGGGCTTTCCGCAGGTCGGGCACGGCGGGCGCAGGTCGCGCGTCTTCATACTCCAATAGTAGACCGACGCTCGGCCCCTTGGGGACACCCCCGTGCCACCGCCTAGAGCTGGTACGAGCCGCACGGAGACAAGCCAGAGGCTGGGTACGACCCCACACGCTGCCGGTGTCCCCCCTTGACGCGCTGGCGCGTTTCGTGTATGAAGGTAGCGGGCCTTGGCCGACCCGCTAAGACCCTAGAGGGCAAGCTACCGCCAGGGCAGTCGCCGCTTGCGGGCAGGGGAACTTAAGGAATGGCCTGACTGAGATGACGGGAGCAGCGCGTTCTTGGCCTCCCTTTCGGCCAAGGTTAGTGAGATGTGCCGGCTGCGGCTACTTATCCCGAAAGATTGACACCCCCGAACTTGCCTGGGAATCTCAGGACAAGAAGCAGCGGGATTACAAATTTGAGTGGGAATACGACGAGATACCCCGCTATTGGCGCGGCGCTCGGTCAGAAGAACTCGGCGAGCTCTATTTCGGGAAGCATCCGTATCGCGATTTCCCTCTAGAGCAAACCGTCACTGTCGCCTGCTTCCGGCGGGCCTATAACCTAGAGGGCGAGTTCGCTGTTGAACAGATCGCGCCATTGGAAAGGATCGACCGATACGTCAAAATTATCCACAAGGAAAGACCTTGCCCGTTTTGGTTTCCCCACAGCGCGGGCCTTACGCCGCTAGGACACCAGCAACTGCAAGAGAAGCAAGAGGAAGCCGCAAAGAGCAGGTGGGTTAGCTTGATTGGCGTCATAGTGGGCGGACTGCTATCGCTGCTCGCAGCAGCGGTGACGATATTGCTTACCCGCTAGATCTCGTTCGGTAGGCGCGGCCCGCGCTACCCGCCGTAGGCCAAGGGGACGGGCGCGCGCCTGGGGGGAGACTGGACGCTACGTCTGAGCCTAAAGGCGGGCCAGTCAAGACGTCTGTATGCAGAGGGCTATAGTCCCAGGCCCTTCTTGGCAGACTCGGTCGCTATCTCTATCAGGATACTCCTCATACCAGCCCAGGCCTCTGCTCCGATTTTCGGAGCCAGAATCTTGAGCGTCGCAATTGCAGCTTGAGTCCGGGGTGTATCGCGCACAAGGTCATCAATAGCTGAGCGCAACTGGTCGCGTTCCTTTGGGCTCAGCTTCTCAGTTAGCTCTGCAAGACTATTCAGGCTATCCATTGCTCGCTGCGTCCAGGGGTATGATGCACCGCAGTTGTGACAGAAGCGAGGCGCATCAAACCCAAACCCAAATACACCCTCGCTCTCATACTTTCCCTGTATGTCTGCATTACAGTGAGGACACTTACTCAGCGTCGGAGCTCCACACTGGTCACAGAACTTCTTGCCAAACTCTGGCGAAGAGCTGAAGTATGCCGTTATTACGTGTCCGTTCTCGCAGATTTGCGCGACATTGTAGGTTCCCATTAGCGCCTCCTCACTTGGGCCACCCCTGGGCAATGACGAACCACACGATAGCGTTGGCCAGGGCGAGGTCAACGAGGGTCAGAACGAGCAGCCAGCCTCTCACAGCAGGGCCTCCTGCTCGCCCCTCTCCTTTTCGGTCGGTGCCTTGGCGAACGGGGCCTTGCCCCAGGGCATGTCTGGCTTCTTGCCGCCGAGCATCTCCTCAATTGTCATGATTTGGAGCCGCGGAAACTTGCGACCCCAGAACTCACTGTCATAGAATCCCGACGCCGCTGCCTCCGTGACCATGTCCTTGGTGGGCGGCGTGAGCGTCAGGAGAATGCCGATGGGCTCCTTCTCGCGCTCTAGGACACCCTTCAGGTCGCGCACCATCACCACGTTGACGTGCTCGCCGCCCTTCACCGAGACGATCACCCGTTTGTAGTCTTCCTTGGGGCCAGCGAAGAAGGGGATGACGCCATCGATGCCCTTGTCCGAGCCCTTCTTCTTTCCCGCGACCGGTTGCGCATCCAGCCTGGTAAGAGCCCACCACTGGAACTGGTACTTATCGCGCTGGGCCAGGTCGCGGGCGCTAGCGAAGTCCTTCGGAGCCCCCTCTACCTCCACTGCCAGGCCTGGGAAGGCGTCGGTCATGCGGCGCTCGATGAGGTTGATGGCCAGGTACGTGATGTCGATGCCAATCCAGCGGCGGCCAAGCTTCTGAGCAGCATGAACGGCGGTGCCGCAGCCGCAGAAGGGGTCGAGGACGATGTCGCCAGGGTTAGAAGACGCGCTAATGATGCGCTCTAGGAGGGCCAGGGGCTTCTGGGTGGGGTAGCCGAGGCGCTCCTTGGCCTGGCTGTTAATGGGAGGGATATCCGTCCAAACGTCCCCAAGCGGTCTGCCGCGCTGCTCGTCCAAGTATCTCTTGAATCTAGGGACTGCCCCAGGTTTAGGCTGGATTACGAGGCCAGCTTCGTAGGCTGCCTGCATGCGGCCCTTCGTCCACCGCCATACCTTCGTGACTCCAAGAAACTCATAGGTCAAGTTGGGGCGATTGGGATTAGGGTTAATGAGGTTGTCGAGCTGATAGAGGCGTCCATCACTGTCCCGATGGCCGTATTTCCCGGCTGTCTTCTCATCCAAATCGCCAAGGTCATAGGGACTGAATATTGCCTGGCTGTTCCAAGTGCCGTGATCAGACTTCTGATAGGCTAAAATCACATCATGACTCTGAGGAAGTCGCCTGGTCATCAGCCCCTTTGACATTGTGCGCTTCCAAACGATCTCGTTGCGTAAGTTGCGGGGGTCGAAGATGCTGTCCATCAACACCCGCAGGTATGGCCCCGCTGTCGGGTCGCAGTGTAGGTAGATAGAGCCGACGTCCTTTAGCACGCGATGTAGCTCAACCAGCCGGATGGCCATCATGCTCAGATAAGCGGTCACGTCGTTGTGGCCCAGGCTCTCCACCATGGACTGCAGCATCCGCGCCACCCGCTGGTGCGTCCCCGTCATGACCTCCTCGTAGGCTCCCTGCGCCGTCGGCCCCCACCGCCAGGTGTCCTCAAAGGCCTCGATCTGCGCCTCGCTGCTCGCACCGCCGGACTCGTGGAACAGCACGTTGTACGAGCGGTTGGAGTTGAACGGCGGGTCAAGGTAGATGAGGTCAATCGACTCTGGCGGGATGTGCTCCCGCAGGATGTCTAGGTTGTCGCCGTAGTACAGGACGTTGGTCCTCAGTCCTACCATCACGTTTCCGCTCTTCACCCTAGGTACGCCCTCATCGTACTCGCAGCCGCAAGGGTTGGCAAGAGAACCGGCCAACCTGCCACCGCCACGATCCTTGCCCCCAGTCTCCCGTACCGCCCCGCGTGACGATCCCCCAGAAACGGTCTCCAAGCCTATCTGGGCCAGCGGAATCCTCGCGATCCCTAGGCCCCTCGCCGCGCCTCTAGAAAATGCCCCAAAAAGGCCTCCGAAACCTGTAACAACGAGCCCGCGAAAGCGTTCTATTAGTAGAGGGACTAAACCTGTGGGAGCGTCACGTAGGCAGAGACGGAAGGAGGACGCACGATGACCAAGCCCAAGAAGCAGGCCAAGCCTGAGCCCAGGGCCAAGGTGCCGCCCTGGACGGCGGAGGACGGGGCCACCGTCAAGACCGCCCGCCTAGCGCGGGGTATGACGGTCACCACCCTGGCGGCGCTCGTGCACCGGTCACCCGCGAGGATCTATGAGGTTGAGCACGCCTACCCTGGGCGCGGGCCAAACGCGGCGCTTAGGGCCGCGATCGTTGACGCGCTGGCGGCCGAGGCCCCCGCGCCGGTCAAGCCCAAGGCCAAGCGGGCCAAGACCTGGGCGGAGAGGCGGCGTGAGGACGCAGCCCCCGCGCCGGCAGAGGGTGCCTGCCCGTCAGAGGACGAGATGGCTGAGGAGGCACGGCTGGCCGCCGAAGCAGGTCACCCCGTACCGGCTGAGGAAGTAGGCGCGTGAGCCTTGACGCGTTGGCGCACCTGGCCTGGTGGCTCCCGCTGAACGTCGCGGCGGGCTTCCTGGTGCTGGGGCCGCTCCTGCTGTGGTGGCGGGGGCGTAACGCCGCTAGGCCGCGCGGCGTCCCTAGGAAGGAAGGATAACGATGGAGCGCGTAGCCGTCTACGCCAGGGTCTCAACCGACCTCCAGGAGCGCCAGGAGACCATCGAGACGCAGCTCATGGTGGTACGCGACGCGTGCGCGGCCCGTGGCTACGAGGTCGTGCGCGAGCTTCGCGACGAGGGCGTGTCGGGCACGGTGCCCCTTGACGAGCGGCCAGGCGGGGCGGCGCTGCTGGCCTTCCTGCGTGAGGAGCGCGGCGTTACGCGCACGGTGGTCTACGACCTGAGCCGCGTCGGGCGCGACGAGCTGGTGACCCTGCTAGCCGAGAAGAGCCTAAAGGCCCTGGGCGCGCCCATCACCAGCGTGACCGAGCCGCTGCCTGACGACGACCTGTCGCCGTTCGGGGTGATGGCGCGGGGCACCACGCGGACCATGAACGCGGTCTACCGCGCTACCGTGCGGCAGAACACGATGTACGGGCGACAGCGGGTCGTGCGCGCGGGCACCCACTACCTGGCCTCACGAACGCCCTACGGCTACGTCCGGCGGGGTGAGCGTGACGCCAAGGGCAGGCTCGTGCGGGCGGGGTTGGAGGTGGAGCCGGAGCAGGCGGACGTCGTGCGACGGGTGTTTGCCCTGACCGTTGAGGGCCTGGGCGTGCGCGCCATCGCAACACGGCTGGCGGCCGAGGGGCTAGCAGTGCTGTCCTGGCGCACGGTGGCCAAGCTGGTGCACGCTCGCCGCTACGCTGGTGAGGGGTCATACGCGGGCCTGCCCATGACCTGCCCGCCATTGGTGAGCGTGGTGACCTGGGAGGCCGCCAACGCAGCGCTGCAGCGCCGGCAGGTCGTGCGGCCCAGGCCGAGCGTTGAGCCCTGGCTGCTGGGTGGCCTGGTGTGGTGTGGCCGCTGCGGGTCGAAGTTCTCCGTGCGTCGGCAGGCCAGCGGGCGGCGCACCTACTGCTGCCGACGGCGACGGGAGCGTGGGCCGGCAGCGGGGCACGAGGGCGTCAGGTGGAGCTGGCCCGCCGACGAGCTGGAGGCGCTGGTGCGACGCCACGTCACGCGGCTGCTCACCGACCCTGAGCACCTCCTGCGGGAAGCCAGCGTCTATGACGAGCGGGCCGACACCGCCGGTGCCGAGCGGGAGGACGACGTGGTACGCCTACGCCAGCGGCTGGACGGGCTAGACGAGGAACGGCGGCGGGCGCAACGCCTGGCGCGCAAGGGCCTGCTGACCGACGTTGAGCTGACGGAGCAGCTAGGCGAGGTGGCACGTGAGCGCAGGACGGCGGAGGCTGACCTGGCCAACCTGCTACGCGCGCCGGTGGACGCGGCACGCCTGCGCAACCTGGCGGCCCTGCTGCGTGACGCGGCAACCACGTTCAGCGAGGCCGTGGGCGCGCTAGGGCCACAGGGCGAGTGGGAGGCCGAGCCTGGCAACGCGGCGTGGGCGGGCCTGGTACGGCAGCTCGTGGACAAGGTAGTGGTCAACGACGATGGCAGCGTCACGGTGGAGGGTGCCCTTACGTGCCCGTCATCTCGATGAAGGGCAGTACCTGGAGGATGGGGCTATCCTTGATGATCGTCTCGATGACGCCCGCTAGGAGGACGTCGTTGGAAAGCTTGGATGCTTCGGCCAGGGTTAGGGCCATTTTCTACACACTCCTTTCCTTTGCTTGAACCGTCGCTGCTACCGTTGCCGTGACAGGCCGTAGGCGATCTTCTCGCCGGGGCTGAGCGCCGAGAGGTCGGGGGCGCGCCGAGCGGGGGCACCGGTGGGCACCCGCAGGGCCTGAGCTTGCGACTCCAGGTGGCTGCGTAGCTGCGCGACCATGCGCAGGGCCGCCTCGAGCCGCTCATCCACCTCCTCCACCGTCTCGCCGCTCACCAGATCGGGCGGCACCTCCGGCCTGCCGGCCAGCAGGACATCGCGATACTTGCTGGCCGCCGCCTTGAGGCCGGCCTGGAGCGCTTCCGCCTCCTGGCGGAGGGCAGCCATCTCCTCGTCGCGGGCGGCAACCTGGGCCTGGGCCTCGCCCAGGGAGGTGGAGAGCTGGCCTTGCTCCTCCCGGAGCTGGGCCAAGGTCTCCTCCAGGTGGGCAGCTCGCGCCTCGCGGTCGGCGGCGATGGTCTGCAGGCGGTCGACCTCCGCCTGGGCATCAGCTAGCTCGTCCTGAAGGGCAGTTGTCTCTTCGTCTGTCACTGTGCAAAACCTCCGCTAGCTAATCTTGGCGAGGGCTATAGTAGGACATCTGTTCTATCCACGTCAAGGATGAGATGTCACATCCCACTGGTTCGCCGTTGATGGTTTGATTCTCGACCCCCGCCTGAAGGCGGGGGGGCATCGGATTCGCCTCCCCATGCCGCAGCCTTCAGGCTGCGGTCGTGTGCGAAGCGGGGAGTTCAGAACTTACCAATCATGAATCAGTTACGTGTCACATCGGCCAGTTGTTGTAACAAATCGTATGTGGTCGTCCTCTTATCTGTTTGGGAGTATTGTGCAGACTTTGCAGGGGCGGATTTCCATGAGGGGGGAGAGATGAAAAGATTTCTGGCAGCGGTAGTACTGGTGGCGATGCTGGCGCTGGTGCTCGCCTGCGGATCGGGCGGTGTTGAGAAGCAGCCCGCCGATGAGACAGGCGGCGGAGGCAGCGGCCAGGAAGGTCAGGCGCCGCCGGTGGCGACCGCGGTGGCCACGCCGACGGCAGCGGCCACGCCGACGGCAGCGCCCAGCCCCTCGCCGGCAGCGGGCCTGGCGGAGGACCTGGACGAGCTGGTGCTGAGCGAGGACGACGTGCCGGTCCGCTTCTCCTCGCTGGGCAGCATGGACCTGAATCTCGACTCCGATTTCCTGAACCTGCCCTTACCCCAGGGAATGACAGCCCACATGAGCATGTTTGCCACCCCAGCGAGCAAAGACATGATCATTTCCATGGTTATCCTGATGGAGGACGACACGCTCTTGGAGGAGGCCTTCTCGCAGATAGACAACCTGAGCCCCAAAGAGATGGAGCAGGCCTTCGACATGATGGGCTCCTACTCGGAACTGGGACTGACCCTTCTCGACACCCGCGAGCTGGACGTCTCCGCCCTGGGCGACCAGGCCTACGGCATGGGCATGACGATGGAGATGCCCCAGGTGGGCGTTATGGACTGCGAGATGGTGTTCTTTGGCGAGGGGCCAGTGCTGGCGGTGGCCATGACGATGGCCATGGGCGGCGGCACCGCCGCTGACGCGGTGCCCCTAGCGCAGACGATGGCCGACAAGATAGAGGCCGCTGTCCAGTAGACGGCACCAATCGGCAAGACACTCGCGGCGCCCCGGTGCAAGGCCGGGGCGCCCGTGATCTGTGGGGGTCGAGGGCTAAGCCTGACAGCAAGCAGCGGGCTATGCCGCGTTTGGCACGCGAGACTGCACCTCGCGGAGCAGGGGCTCAAAGTCGGAACTGAGAAGCCGCTCGAACTCGCGAGCCGTCGAGGTGACCTCCTCGTACCTGACGACTCTGGACCGGCTGCGGAGCCGTTGGTATGACTGGGCTGTGCGCGGCGGAAACATAGCGGCCACTTGTTGCTGCCTCTCCGCGTGGCTGCTACCGTGATCCCTCCCCTGGCTGTGCATGACGGCGCTTACCAGGTGCAAGGCGCGATAGAAGAGGATGACAATAGCCCAATCGGCAAAGGTGTCGTCCGCGGCGTCTATTGTGTTCAGAAAGGCCAGGTTGTGCCTGGCCTTTTGCAGGTGTTCAGCTGTTGTCCTCATGTCGTTGCCTGCTGGCGGCGGTAAAAAACCTCCGAGGCGGTGCCCCAGCGAGAGTGCGGATCATGGCTCGATGCGGGCAGGACCATCACGTCAAAGGCGATACTGGGGAACGTGCATTGCAGGCGGTGCACGATTGGCAGCACAGCGCTCTCGCCGTCGTATAGGTCACCCTCCACCACGAACAGCAGATCGATCTCACCGTCTTCCCATTTGCCCTCCACCAGACAAATGCAACCGTGGTTAGCTGCCTCTCCTTGGATGTAGGACCGGAGATCATAGGCTTCTATCTGTGCGAGAAGGCCCCTGTCTCTCAACCTGAGGACGGCGTCCAGCGAGATGTCGCGCCAAGCGCCGGCAATCCCGTCAGAAGCTGCGTCTGCACTGCTGGGATGGCTCCTCGTCTCTCTGGACTCTGTTGCAGAAACCATGGCCGCCTCCAGCTAGAGCTTCTCGAGAGCGGCCCGAAATTGTTCGTACTTTCGGTCGACCTCTTCAGTGAGCGCACCTGGGTCTGAGGGAGGCGTTCCAGGCTCGTAGTGATAGTTAACGTACGCCCTAGCGTAGCCCGCCCGCTCAGGAATGGGGCCGATATCAAAATTGATGGCACAGTCGGGGAGAGTGACTGATGCGGCGATTCCCACCGGCCCTACCGTTCCCCCAAAAGCGTCGCCGATGTCTGTGGGGTTCTTGAAGAATCTGGTCCTAAGGAAGGTACCCGCATCGCCGTCGCCTAGGGGCATATGCAGCTCGAAGTTGTAACCGTACGCGACGATCCCCGCCCCGCTGGCCTCGCGAGCCGCCGCTACTGCATTGATCGCGACCAGGGGAAACGGGTCTGCTCCAGGCGTAGCGCCTCGCGTGTCACTCACATCCACCCTACGATTGGCAAACTGACACTGTATCTGACGATCCGGGTAGACCACCGCCAGCACCTGGTTCGGTATTTCTGTGATGAGCGGCGACGGATGACCAGGAAGGAGCTTGCGGCCCAGCTCGTTCAGGACCGGCCCGAACCTCAGCTCCCGGAGCACGACCACGATGCTGTAACGCGCCAACGTCGCGTTTCTGGTGTCCACGCGCTCTCCTTCCGCCCAGTGCGCTGTATCCATAGCATATCGCTCACGGGGCCTACGGTCAATTGTCACACCTCCCCCCTCTCTCCCTCCTCTGCCAGCCAGCGGGCGAACTCTGTCTCCGGGTCCTCCACCCCCAGCTCGTCGGCGGCGCGACGGCGCGAGTGGATGCCCGCCTCCACCAGGCGCGCCTCGTCCTCCACCAGGCGGCTGCGGTCCTCGGGCAGCAGCGGACTCCAGATGGCCCGCGTACGGTAGGGAGCGTGGGACACGCCGGTGTGCTGCTCCAGGATGCGCAGGATCATCTCGTTGCGCCGCTTGTAGACCGCGCTGCGCAGCAGCCGC
>JALHUG010000060.1 GCA_022866185.1 Dehalococcoidia bacterium | reverse complement strand
CAGGGAGGGGGTTATCGCCTACAAGATTGCTGCCCACGCCGCCGATGTGGCCCGCAAGCACCCGGGGGCGCGGGCGCGCGACGATGAGCTATCGCGGGCCCGCTACGAGTTCGATTGGGAGAAGCAGTTCGCGCTCTCTCTGGACCCCGAGACGGCCCGCCGCATGCACGATGAGAGTCTAGCCCCCGACATCTTCAAGCAGGCCGAGTTCTGCTCCATGTGTGGGCCCAAGTTCTGCGCCATGCAGATCTCCCGCCACCTGGGCGAGGAGACGGCGAGGCAGGTGCAGGCCGAGCAGGAGAAGCTGGCCAAGAAGCACGCTAAGTAAGGGCTCGGCCGGAAGGGGAAGCATCGCCATGGAAGACTACCTGGAGATCGCTGGCAAGAGGTTTCGCTCTCGCCTGATGGTGGGCACCGGCAAGTACCGCAGCACCGACGAGATGCTGGCCGCCCTCGCGGCCTCGGGGGCGGAGATCGTGACCGTGGCCATCCGCCGCCTCAACCTGGACAACCCCAAGGAGAAGACCCTGCTCGACCTCATCGACTGGAGCAAGTACACCATCCTGCCCAATACCGCCGGTTGTCGCACAGTGGAGGAGGCCCTGTTCACCGCCCGCCTGGCGCGCGAGGTCACCGGCTCTCGCTGGATCAAGCTGGAGGTGATCCCCGACCCCAAGTACCTCCTTCCCGATGCGGTGGGCACGCTGGAGGCCGCCAAGGTGCTCGTCGGCGAGGGCTTCACCGTCCTGCCCTACATCCACGCCGACCCCATCCTGGCCCGCCGCCTGGAGGAGGTGGGCTGCGCCACCGTCATGCCACTGGGCTCGCCCATCGGCTCGGGTCGGGGCATCTTCACCCTGGAAGAGATACAGATCATCGTGGAGGAGGCGAAGGTGCCGGTGGTGGTGGACGCTGGCCTGGGGGTGCCCTCCGATGCCTCCTTGGCCATGGAGATCGGGGCCGACGCCGTGCTGATCAACACGGCGATCGCCGAGGCGCAGGACCCCGCCCTTATGGCCGAGGCCTTCCGCCTGGGGGTGGAGGCTGGCCGGCGGGCGTACCTGGCGGGGCGCATCGCCAAGAAAGCCTACGCCTCGGCCAGCAGCCCGATCGAGGGCGTGGCCAGGCCAGCCGCTGGTTCCTGATGAAACTGCCCATACCCTGCGTGACTCTTATCACCGACCGCCGCCTGTGCCAGGGCCTATCGCTGGCGGAGGCGGTGGCGCGGGCAGTCGCTGGCGGCGTCAACGTGGTGCAACTGCGGGAGAAGGACCTGGCGGCGGCCCAGCTCGTCCCGCTGGCCGACCGCCTGCGGGCGATAACGGAGGGCAAGGCCCTCCTGATCGTGAACGGGCGTCTGGATGTGGCCCTGCTCTGCGCCGCCGACGGCGTGCATCTGCCGGAAAGGGGCCCGTCGGTGGCCGCGACCCGCCGCCTGGCGGGCGACGGTTTCATCATCGGGCGCTCGGTGCATAGCGTGGAGGAGGCGATGAAGGCTCAGGACGAGGGCGCGGACTACGTGCAGGTGGGGGCCATCTTCGCCACCCGTTCTCACCCCGGCCTGCGCGCTGCTGGCCCGGCCCTGCTGAGAAGCGTCGCCGCCAGGGTGACCATCCCCATCGTGGCCGTCGGCGGCATCACCGCCGAGAACGTGGGCCAGGTGATGCGAGCGGGGGCCAGAGGCGCCGCCGTCATCTCGGCCATCCTCGATTCGCCCTCCCCGACTTCGTCGGGGCGGCGGCTGGCCGAGGCCATGGTCGAGGCGGCGGCAGCGTCTGCCCGGAGGACGAGCGCGTGATCACCCTCACTGTGAACGGCGAGAAGCGAGAGCTGGAGGGGCCCACCAAGCTCACTGCCTTCCTGGAGACGCTCGACATCAATCCGCGCTACGTGGCCGTGGCCCACAACGGGTCTGTGCTCGAGCGCCAGCGCTGGCCGGAGGTCGTCCTTCAAGACGGCGACGTGCTGGAGATCGTGCGCATGGCGGGCGGCGGCTAAGGAGTCCTAGCGTTTCAGGACATGTGAGGAATGATGGGCCGCGACTTTCCAGATGTCAGTCCTAATGGCTGCGGTCGGCGCATTGCAGCCTCCCCTTTGGGCCGCTCATGGTGAGCCTGTCGAACCATGAGCGCCCGCTCGTCCTTCGACAGGCTCAGGACGAGCGGCCAAGGGGGCGTCTGGTACTCCATCTCTCACCTGCAGTGGAACATTGCGGCGGCTGAGGAGGTTCGGCATGGCAGCTCCGGATGTGATCATCGTTGGCGGCGGCGTGATTGGCTGCGCCATCGCCTACTACCTGGCCCAGGCGGGCGTCCAGGTGACCATCGTCGAGCGGGGGGAGGTCGGCGGCGAGGCGTCAGGGGCCTCGGCGGGCCTCCTGGCCCCGCTGGAGTTGACCGTCGAGCATGGCCCTCTGCACGACCTCTGCCTGGCCAGTCTACCGCTTCACCCCCCACTGGCCGACACGCTTCGGGAGGAGACGGGCATCGACGTCGAGTACCTGCGCTCGGGCATCCTGCGCGTGGCCCTGAGCGACGACGCCGCCGCCGATCTGCGTGCCCTGGTGGAAAGCCAACCGCCGGAGGGCGTGATGGAGTGGGTGGCCCCAGAGGCGCTGCGCGGCCTGGAGCCGCGGCTGGCGGCGGCCCGCGGTGGTGTGTACTCCCCTCAGTACCACCAGGTGAACGCCCATCGCCTGACCCAGGCCCTGGCCCAGGCGGCGGTCGCTCGCGGCGCTGCCCTACGCCAGGGCGTGGCGGTGACAGGGCTTGTCACCAGCGGCTCGCGAGTGACCGGCGTGCGCACGGGCGAGGGCGGGATGATGGCCGGGCAGGTGGTTCTGGCCGCCGGCTCCTGGACCGCTGGCCTCGGCCGCCGATTGGGCGTGAGCCTGCCGGTGAAGCCGATGCGGGGGCAGATGCTGGCCTTCCCCGACTTCTCCTCGCCGCTGAGGCACATCCTGTTGGGGAAGGATGGCGGCTACCTCGCGCCCAAAGCCAACGGCTTCCTCTTCGTTGGGTCGACAGTGGATGACGTGGGCTTCCGCAAGAACACCACCGTCAAGGGCCTCGCCGGCCTGCGCCGGATGGCCGCCACGCTGGTGCCCAGCCTGGCCTACGCCGAGGTGGCCTCGGACTGGGCTGGCCTGCGGCCGGGCTCCCCCGACGGTCTGCCCATCCTCGGGCCTGTGCCTGGCTGGGAAGGAGTGAGCGTGGCCAGTGGCCACTTCCGTAAGGGCATCCTCCTGTCGCCGATCACCGGCCGCCTGATGGCCCAGTGGCTCACGCAGGGAAAGAGCGACATTTCGCTGGAGGCGTTCAGGCCGGGCCGGTTTGCGTAGGCGGCGCTGGCCGCTCGTCCTGAGCCTGTCGAAGGACGAGCGGGGGCTGATGGTTCGACAGGCTCACCATGAGCGGTCTAGGCGGCTCGCTAGCCGCCGCGCCGCCTCGCGCACGTTGGGGGCGGCCACCACCAGTATCATGCAGCATGATCGCGAGGCGATGTCATGAATAGGCTGCGGCCTGGGGGTGACTCGTGCGGCGGCGTCTGGAGTCACAAAGCGCCAGTGGTCGATCAGCGTCCTTGTCGAGCTGGTGACCTGAGGGCCACTAGCCCCAAGAATAACGAACAGGAGGCCAATGGCCTCCCGTCCACCCGTCGTGGCTTCCGCGACGACGGGGCTGCATTAAGAGTGTATAATCCGCCTAGCTTTTTGTCAAGAGGAGGACGGCCATGGCACGAGTAGTGATCTTCATCGATGGAATGAATGCCCGCTGCCGCCTCGAAGAGAAACATTGGTGTGAATACTATGATGTCTCGCACTTTGGAAACGCCATTGCCGGGCCTCGCGAACTTGTGATGATACGGTTCTACCTAGCCACGCCAAACCGTCAGCAGCTCGGTGAACAAGAATACTCAAAGCAACGCTCATATCTGCATCAGGTG
>JALHUG010000059.1 GCA_022866185.1 Dehalococcoidia bacterium | reverse complement strand
CCTTGGGGGCTGAAGGCCTGCGCCAGGTGAGCGATAACGCCGTCATCAATGCCAACTATGTCCTGGCCCGCCTGCGCCCGGCCTACCACCTGCCCTACGACCGCCGCTGCATGCACGAGGTGGTGTTCTCCGGCAGTCGGCAGCGGGCGAAGGGCGTGCACACCTTGGACATCGCCAAGCGCCTGATCGACTACGGCTTCCATCCGCCCACCGTCTACTTCCCCCTCATTGTGGACGAGGCGCTGATGATCGAGCCCACGGAGACGGAGAGCAAGGAGGCTCTGGATGCCTTCTGCGATGCCCTCCTGGCCATCGCCCGCGAGGCCGAAGAGGAGCCGCAGGTGGTGAAGGAAGCGCCTCACACTGCCCCCATCGGCCGCCTGGACGAGGCGACGGCTGCCCGCCGGCCGGTGCTCAGGTGGCGGAGGGAGGTCGGAAGTGAACCGTAACCTGACAGGCTGGCTGCCGGGGATAGTGCTCGCCTTCGCCATCGCCGCCGTCCTCTCTCTCGCCGCCTGCGGTGGGGGAGGTGGGGGCGAGGAGCAGTCGCCTACGCCAGCGGACGCGATGGCCGGTGTCGAGCCGCAAGACCTAGACGTAATGATGCTCCAGGCGGATGATCTACCCCAGGGCTTCTCCTACGACGTCAGCAGCGAAGTCCCCGCTCTTGCGGGCGTGGCCGAGCCCGAGCAGCGAGTGGCAGGGCGTCGCCTGCGGTCGCTGCTGGAGGAGAGTCTGCAGCAGGACGGCAAGACTGTCTGCATCGTGAGTGACCTGGAGCTGTATGTGAGCGCCGAGGACGCCACCACCAGACTGGCAGGGGAGCAGCAGGCGATGGAGGAGAAGGCAACCGCCGTGCCGGCGGAGCAGGGCGTACCACAGAAGCTTGATCTGCCCGCCATAGGCGACGAAACCGATGGTTTCTTCCTCGCGGCTCCCCGGGTGAGCTTCTGTGGCTGGGAGTCTGTCAAGGCCGAGGTTGTCTCCCTAACGTTTCGCAAGGGCAGGCTGCTGGCCGATGTCAGGACCTACACCCTCGGCCAGGGCGCATCCACTGACCAAGCCATTCAACTGGCCACGACTCTGCTGACCCACATCGAGGCCGGCTTGGGCGAACAATAAGGCAGGAGGGCATCTTGAGCGAACGCAGTGTCTCCGACCTGAACCCACCGCCGCGCATCCTTCTGGGCGCTGGGCCAGCCAACGTCCACCCCCGCGTCTATCAGGCCATGATGGCGCCGATCCTGGGCCATCTCGACCCCGACTTCCTCCACATCATGGACGAGACCAAGGACCTGCTGCGGGCTGTGTTCCGCACCCAGAACGAGGAGACCATCCCCGTCTCTGGCACCGGCAGCGCCGGCATGGAGGCGGCCATCGCCAATCTCCTCGAGCCGGGCGAGCGGGCCGTGATCTGCGTCGCCGGCTTCTTCGGCGATCGCATCGCCGAGATGGCCTCTCGCTACGGGGGAGAGGTGACGCGGGTGGAGGCCGAATGGGGACACATCATCGAGGCGGACGCGGTGGAGGCGGCGCTCAAGGCCGCCGGCCGCACGAAGCTGGTGGCGATCGTCCACGCTGAGACCAGCACCGGCATCCACCAGCCCCTGCACGATATCATCCGCCTGGCCCACGACCACGACGCCCTAGTCGTCGTGGACACTGTCACCTCCCTGGGTGGATGCGAGGTGGCGGTGGACGATTGGGGCATCGATGCCTGTCACAGCGCCTCTCAGAAATGCCTGTGCTGTCCGCCGGGCATGGCCCCCCTGACTCTCAGTCCTAACGCTGCCAGTGTTCTCCGCAGCCGCGAGACCAAGGTGCGTAGCTGGTATCTGGACATGACCCTCCTGGACAACTACTGGGGCGGCAGGCGGGCCTACCACCACACGGCGCCGATGACCATGGTCTACGCCCTGCGCGAGGGCCTGCGGGTGGTGCTGGAGGAGGGGCTGGAGACCCGAATCGCCCGTCATCAGCGTAACGGCCAGGCAGTGCGAGCCGGCCTGGAGGCTATGGGCCTGACCCTGCACGCCCAGGAGGGCTATCGCCTGCCCACGCTCACCTCCGTGCGCGTCCCCGAGGGCATCGAGGATCTGAAGCTGCGCCGCGCCCTTCTGTACGACCACAATATCGAGATCAGCGGTGGGCTGGGGCCCCTGGCGGGCAAGATATGGCGCGTCGGCCTCATGGGTGTCGGCTCTTCGGCGGAGAACGTGCTGGCGGTGCTCCAGGCGCTGGAGCAGGAGCTGGCGGCTCAGGGCTTCCGCTTAGAGAAGGGGGCGGGTGTGGCTGCGGCCGACCGGGCGCTGAGCCCGGACTAGCCTAGCCTGTGCTGTCTCCAAGATGTGGCGGCGCATTCCCTCGCTCTGCTCAGGGCAGGCTCTTGCCATTCTGCCCACATCGCCGCTGAGATTCTTCGCTTCGCTCAGAATGACTCCAGGCCACGCTGTCACCCTTGTATCTTACTCCTGGGAAGGAGACGTGATAGACCGTTGTCACCCTGGGTCTGGCAAGACCGTTGCTCAGCATGGTCGTCACGTCTCTCTCGCCCTGCCAGAGCCCGAACAGTTGTTGGGGCCGAAGAGCCCGCATCGTGCAAGGCTGGGCCAGGGCAGGGGAATCTCTCTGAGAGGAGGAGACTGTGAGTCCCGTCCACATTCACGTGGGTATTGATGTAGCCAAGGACCGGTTGGACGTGGCCCAGCGTCCGGGGACAGAAGCCTGGTGGGTCACCAATGACGAGTCGGGCATCGCTGATCTGGTCGCGCGCCTTAAGGCCCTCGGGCCGACCCTGGTGGTCCTGGAGGCGACAGGTGGTATTGAGCTGCCTGCGGTGGGAGCCCTGGCGGCCGCCGGACTGCCGGTGGTGGTCGTCAATCCCCGGCAGGTGCGGGAGTTCGCCAGAGCTACAGGGCGCTTGGCTAAGACCGACGCTATCGATGCTCAGGTCTTGGCCCAGTTTGCCGAGGCCGTGCGGCCAGCCCTTCGCCCTCTGCCGGATGCTGCCACCCACCAACTGAGCAGCCTCGTGACGCGCCGGCGTCAGGTGATCGAAATGCTCACCGCGGAGAAGAACCGGCTGCGGACCGCGGCTCCAGCGGTGTGTGGCCATATCAAGGAGCATATCGTGTGGCTGGAGCGCAGCCTCTCGGACCTGGACAGGGAGTTGGGGCAGGTCATCCACTCCAGCGACATCTGGCGAGCCCAGGATAACCTGCTGCAAAGCGCCCCAGGGGTGGGCCCGGTACTCTCCACTACGCTCCTGGCCGAGTTGCCGGAGCTGGGAAGCCTGAATCGCAAGGAGATCGCGGCTCTGGTCGGCGTGGCGCCCCTGAATAGGGACAGCGGCACCCTGCGCGGTCGGCGCACTGTCTGGGGTGGGCGCTCGCAGGTGAGAGCCGCGCTCTACATGGCGGCTTTGGTCGCCACCCGCCGCAACCCCGTCATTCGGGCGTTCTACGACCGGCTCGTTGGGGCGGGCAAGCCGAAGAAGGTGGCCCTCACGGCCTGCATGCGCAAACTCCTCACTATCCTGAACGCGATGATTCGCCATCAAACCCCTTGGAGCTTGCAGGATCATGCACTCTAACCTTGACAAGCAAGACAGTTGCTGAGCAGAGCGAAGGGTCT
>JALHUG010000058.1 GCA_022866185.1 Dehalococcoidia bacterium | reverse complement strand
TGGCCCTCCTGGAGAAAGACGACTTTGCCGCAGGCACCAGCAGCAAGTCGTCCAAGATGATCCACGGCGGCCTGCGCTACCTCAAGTCTCGCCAGATTCGTCTGGTGAGGGAGTCCCTGCGAGAGCGAGAGGTGCTGTTGAAGATCGCCCCTCACCTCGTTCACCCCTTCCCATACATCCTGCCGGTCTACAAGGGCAACCCCGACGGCCGCCTGCGCCTGAAGGTGGGCCTCGTTGCCTACGACCTGCTGGCCGGCTCCCGCCGTGTTGGCCGTCACAAGATGCTCTCCACCAACGAGCTGCTGAGAGTCGAGCCAGCCCTGCGCCGGGACGGGCTGCGCGGCGGCTTCCGCTACTTCGACTGCCTGGTAGATGACGCTCGCCTGACCCTCATCACCATCCGCTCGGCGGCCCAGCACGGCGCCGCCGTCGTCAGCTACGCCGAGGTCACCGACCTTGAGCGAGACCAGGAGCGGGTGACAGGCGTCCACTTCCGCGACCGCCTGGACGGTCGCACTGGCACCGTTGGCGGCCGGGTGGTGGTCAACGCCACCGGCCCCTGGACGGACGAGCTGCGCGCCAAGGGCGGGGTGGCCCACATGCTCCGCCCGACGAAGGGGATTCACCTGACGCTCCCTCGCTCCAGCCTTCAGCTGTCCGCCATCGTAGCCTTCTTTGGCCTCGATCATCGCCTGATGTTCGCCGTTCCCCTGGGGGACTGCACTTACGTAGGAACAACCGATACAGACTACACCGCCAGCCCCGACCAGGCGCGAGCCGACGCCGCCGATGTAGACTACCTTCTCGGCTCGGTCAACGCCATCTTCCAGGGAGCGCACCTGTCGCCATCAGACGTGATCTCCACCTGGGCAGGCGTACGCCCCCTGGTGTTCGAGGATGGTTCGCCCTCGGACGTGTCCAGGGACTACAAGATCCAGATCGATCCCCCAGGGCTGGCCACCATCGTCGGTGGCAAGCTCACCACCTATCGGGCCATGGCCGAGGATCTGCTGGACCGTGTCCTGGCGCAGGACGGAGAGCGCTTCGGCTGGTCGGCGGCGCCCTGCCGCACGGCCGAGAGTCCCCTTCCCGGTGGCGACTTGGACGAATTCGAACGCTTCGCCGAAGCGACGACCTCCGCCCTGGAGGAAAAGTGGGGGCTGCCCCGCCCGGCTGCCGAGCGGCTGGTGCGCACATATGGCACCGAGCACGCGAAGGTGCTGGAATACGCCCTGCCAGATCGGCAGCTGCTCCAGCCTCTGGTTCCCGGCGGCTCTGTCCTGGGAGTGGAGGCCATCTACGCCGCCGCGGAGGAGATGGCGCTCACCCTGGAGGATTTCATGGCCCGTCGCACCGATCTGATGCTCTTCGACTACGACCACGGCCTGAGTGCGGCGAGCGAGGCGGCTCGCCTCATGGGGACAGTGCTGGGATGGGATTCGCAGCAGCGGCAGCGTCAGGTGGAACGCTACCGCGAGGCGGTGGCCGCGATGACCGCCTTTCGCCGCCGACGATGAACCAGCCGCCGCTAAGAAGCTGCCCCGATGCCAGACCTTATCCGCTCCCCCCGTTCGATGTCGCCTTCGGCGAGCGTCTGAAGGTCACCGCTTAGCCGAGCCACCGCCTCCGCGCGTACCACCCGCCTGCGGCGAGCGCCACCAGCCCGGCGCCTCCCGCAACCGCGAACGGCCACCACGGCCGCGAGCTGTCCGATGCAAAGCCCCCTCCACCAGTGGAAGGCACAACAACAGCCGGTGTTGCGGTCTTCACAGCAGCCGTAGGTGTCGGGCTCTTTGCCGGCGGAGTCGTGGGCGTGGCTGCGGGCGGTGTAGCCTTGACCGTCGGGCTTGGCGTGGCCGCCGCCGCGGTGATGGTCACGTCGTGGCTCATGGACGACTCCGGCGCCTTGCCCTCGCTGTCGGCGTCGTTCGCATGCGGGTCGCAGGCGTCGCCGATGCCGTCACGATCGCTATCCTTCTGGTTGTCGGCATCAGCCACGCCGTTGTCCACCAGCGGGCAGTTGTCCCCGCGGTTGGAGTAGGTGTCACCGTCCTGGTCGGCGTCGGCCTTGCTGTCATCGGGGTCGCAGGAGGAGGGCAGGCCATCACCGTCGGCGTCACCCGGCCCGATGGCGGAGGCGGCTCGCGGGTCCCAGTCGGCATCGGCAGTGAGAGGGCAGGGGTCGAGGCTGTTCTCGATCCCGTCGCCGTCGGCGTCACGCTGGCCGACTTCCAGGACCGAGAAGGTGTACGTGCCGGGCTCCTTGGGATTCTTGATCTGGACGGTGCCGTCCGGAGCGGTCCCGAAGCTTACGACGGTGGTGTCGAAGGGCGAGCAGGTGTCCGTCACGCCAGCGGGCGCCGGTACAGCTTGGGGATCGCCCACGTTATTGAGCAAGGACACGACAGGGTAACCCAGGGCCGGATCGAGGGTTCGCCCGTAGAGAGTCGCGCCCGACTCATACGACATTATTTGTAGGAGCACCTTCGTCCCTGACAGGTCCGCGATGCCCACCGTCCGCATGGAGGGCTGGGCGGGCCCGAGGATGCGGTCGTTGAAGTCAGGGTACATGTCGATGAAGTCGAGGTTGCCGTCGCCGTTGGAGTCCTTGAAGCCGTCCTTGTAGGTCACCGTTTGGGACTTGTCCGTGGTCGCGTACAGCATGTCCCAGTGGAGAGTCAGCGGGGTGTTGCAGGGGCCGTTCATGAGTCCCGCCTGGAAGGAGGCATCCACCGTGCTGTGCGGAACGCCGAGCTTCAACTCGTCGCTTGGTGTGAACTGCCACGCGGTTGGCCGAAAGGTAATGGAGAACGAGTAGTAAACGTCGCCATCGGGAATGTGAGTATCGACGGTGAAGTCGGATGGGGTGTCGGCCACCGGATTGGCGACGCTCACGGTGAAGCTGGGGTTGAAGCTGTCAGCCTGGGCCCCGTGGACGCCCATCCACAGGAGGCTGACCGCCAGGGCCACCGCCAGGCCCACTCGTGCAAATACCCTCCGCCTGGAGGCCGCCGCCAGCAGCGCCACGGGCGCTATAGGCACCATCTGCAAGCTCTTCATATCAGCCCTCCTTGATCTGCCAAGACGTACACCATAACTGCGAACCAGTATACGCGTCTAAGCCGCGTTGTCAACCCCTCGGGCAACCCGCCCCTACTCGCAGACGCAACGCTTGGCAAGGCAGCAAGCTAAGCCTCCGCCACCACCCTCAGGCTCCCCTCCGCCTTGCCCCTAACAACCCCGCACTGTAACCTATATCTAGGGCGGGCCGAAGGGTCCGCCTAACATTCGCCGGGAGAGCCTGAACGTGGCGGAAACAGCTCTGGATGGGGTCAAGGTCCTCGAGTGCTGCCAGATGATCAGCGGGCCCTACTGCGGCAAGCTCCTGGCCGACCTGGGGGCCGATGTCATCAAGGTCGAGGAGCCGCCGGCGGGCGACGCCGCCCGCACGAGAGGCCCCTTCCCCGGCGATGCCCCCCATCCCGAGAAGAGCGGCCTCTTCCTCTACCTGAACACCAACAAGCTGGGGATCACCCTCAACCTGGGCACAGCCAGCGGCCGCCAGGTCTTCCAGCGCTTGGCCGAGCAGGCCGACGTGCTCATCGAGGATCGGCCGCCCGGCGAGATGGCAAAGATAGGTTTGGACTACGCTAGCCTCAGCGCTATCAACCCCCGCCTGATCGTCACCTCCATCACCCCTTTCGGCCAGACCGGGCCCTACCGCGACTATAAGAGCTACCACCTCAACCTCTATCACGCCAGCGGCCACTCCTCCTTCTTCTACGTAGCCCCTCGAGATAGGCAAGAAGGATCGCTGGTGGTGGCCGGAGGCGAGGTGGGTGACTACGATGGCGGCCTCTCCGCCGCTGTCGCCACCCTGGCCGCCCTCTTCGCCCGCCTGGCAACCGGCCAGGGCCAGCACATCGATATCTCCAAGTTCGAGGCGCTGCTGTCCCTGGAGCGGGTGGTGGTGGCTCGCTTCGCCAACACGCCGGATCCGCCCCCCTGGCCAGGGATGGTAGGAGGGCTCATGCCCTGCAAGGATGGGCACGTGGTGGTCACCGCTGTTCAGAGCCACCAGTGGCAAGCGCTAACGGAGCTGATGGGCAATCCCGCCTGGGCCCAAGACGAAAAGTGCCGCGATGAGCCCACTCGCGCCCAGCACCGTGATGAGCTCCAGCCACTCCTGGAGGAGTGGTCGGTCCAACACGACAAGGATGAGCTCTATCACAAAGGGCAGGCCCTCGGCGTCCCCATCGGGCCGGTGCGCACTGTGGCAGAGATCATGCACTGGCCCCAGGCGCGCCAGCGCGGCTTCTTCGCTCACCTCGACCATCCCCAGGCAGGGAGGCTAGAGTACCCCACCGCCGCCTACAGGATGTCCGAGACGCCCTGGCGGGTGGAACGGGCCGCCCCCCTCCTCGGCGAGCACAATGAGCAGGTCTACTGCGGTCGCCTGGGCTATTCGCCGGAGCAACTGGCCGGGATGGCCGCTGATGGCACCATCTAGCGAGAGGGCCGCCGCATGACGACAGGGCCTCTGGAAGGCGTCAGAATCCTCGACTTCACCTGGGCCTGGGCCGGGCCCCACGCCACCCTACTTCTGTCCTTTCTGGGGGCGGAGGTCATCAAGGTGGAGAGCCGCCGTCGCCTCGACCATACCCGCCTGCGCTCCCTGATGTCGGGGCCGACCATGACCGGCCCCAATCATTCGGTCATTTTCCACGATCTGAACGTCGGCAAGCTGAGCCTGACCCTGAATCTCAGCCAGCCCAAGGCGGTGGAGATAGCAAGGAGGGTCGCCCAGATAAGCGACGTGGTGACCGAGAACATGCGCCCAGGGGTGATGGAGAGGCTCGGCCTGAGCTACGACGACCTCAAGGCGGTCAAGCCCGACATCATCATGCTCTCCTCCTCGGCGGTCGGCGCCACCGGGCCCGAGCGCGCCTACGCTGGCTACGCCCCCACCTTCGCCGCCATGAGCGGCCTAGCCCACATCACCGGCCACGCCGATGGCCCTCCCATGCCCCTCAGCGGCGCCGTCGATCTGCGGGTCGGCACCACCTCCGCCTTCGCCATCCTGGCCGCCCTCTACTATCGAGCACGCACCGGCAAGGGCCAGTACATCGACCTGTCGTCCACCGAAGCCGCCAGCGCCCTCATCGGGCACACCTTCATGGACTACAGCATGAACAGCCGAGTGCAGACCAGGATGGGAAACCACGACCACATGATGGCTCCCCACAACTCCTACCGTTGCCTGGGGGAGGACAAGTGGGTGACCATCGCCGTGGCCTGCCAGGAGGAGTGGGATGCCCTCCGCCAGGTGGTGGGCGACAGCCGACTGGACGACGAAAGATTCGCCGATGCCTCGAGCCGCTGGCAAAATCAGGAGGCCCTGGACCATCTCATCGGCGAGTGGACTGCCAGCCGCAGCCAGGAGGAGATAACCCAGGCCCTGCAGAAGGTGGGCGTGGCAGCCATGCCCCTCCTCGACGGGCAATCGCTGGTCCGAGATGCCCAACTCCGCGAGCGAGGTGTCCTGGAGCCCTTGCAGTATCCGCTCATCGGCGAGAGGCTGACGCTGAGCCCGCCATGGAGATTGTCGCGGACGCCAGCCCAGATCCGCCGTCCGGGTCCCCTGCTGGGTGAGCACAACCAGTACGTGCTGGGAGAGCTTCTGGGGATGTCGAGCGAGGAGATCGAAAGGCTGGTCGCCGAAGAGGTGGTCTACTAGGGGAACCTAGACCCCCAGAAACGAATAGACGGCCACCTCTCCCAAGCTGCCCGCCACTAGATCGGCGCTAGCTAAAGCATCCCTGGGCCGACTGGTGGCTAGGCCGATGCAGCGCATTCCAGCCCTCTTGGCCGCCTCCACCCCGCCTGGCGCGTCCTCGATCACCACGCACTCTCGCGCCGCCACGCCCAACTCTTCCGCCGCCACGAGGAAACCCTGCGGGTCGGGCTTCCCCTTCGGTGCGTCCTCCTCGGCGACAACCGCTTCAAACACGCCCTCAAGCCCGAGGGAGTGGAGCACCGCGCGGACGTTCTCGCCAGGGGCCGAGGAGACGATAGCCATCTTCTTGCCCCTTTGCTGAAGACAGCGCAGGAGGTCTATGGCTCCAGGGATAGCTATGACCCTGCCCTCGATCTTCTCCCTGTACAGCCCTTCCTTCTTTCGGGCCAGACGCTCGACCTCCGCGGGCGCGAGCTCGCCGAGGATGTCCCTCAGTATGGCGTCGTTTCTCAGCCCGAAGGTGCGGCGGAAGTCGGTGTCAGCAAAGCCCCTGCCCAACGACTGGAACAGCTCCCGCCAGGCCTGGAAGTGAAAGGGCGCCGTATCGGCCAGAACACCATCCATGTCCCATAGAACAGCCTTCGTCATGGCCTCTCGAAACAAGGACTATTCCCTTCCCCTTGCCTGACGGCGCCGCTCCATGAGAGAGGCCACGATGGGCGAGGGCTCCTTGGGATGCCACTCCCGCTTCCAGCGCTCGAAGTCCGGCCACTCGTACGGCAGGTGCTCCACCGTGTTCGGCTGGCGAGCATCCCGTAGGACGCGCAGGGCATCGCGGATAACCCTCGTCTGCTCGTCGCGGTCGCCAGCATGGCCCAGCGTATGGCTGAAGGGGAACTCCACGCCAACGATGCGGGGAACGCCGACGCGCTCGGCCAGGTCAGGGGCCACCGTGACCAGCACGGTGCTAATGCCAGCAGCCTCGATGACACGTGCCAGCACGGGCACGTTCAGGCAGCAGTCCGGTCAGACCGGGGTGAGGAGGACGGCATCCACACCCTCCTCCTTCATGCGAGCGGCCACTTCGGGGCCGTAGCGGTTCTCCCACTCGCTGGTGTTCGGCGGGTTCCCCTGGTAGCCCATGAAGGAATAGGAGGTTGGCGCCAGGGAGCCGATCTCGCCCGCGGCCTCCAGCTCCAGAAAGCGATGGATGGGCAGGGCGATGTTGATGTCCACCTCCAGATCGGCGGTGTTGATGTGGAGGTGAGCGGCCCTGATCTCCTCCTGCTTCACATCGCGCGGGATGGTGCGATAGGTGGGGTCGCCCCAGAGGGGGTTCCGCCGCTCCCCGTCCAGGTCGAAGGATGGCTGCTTGTCTTTCAGGTAGAGGCCGGCGCTGGTGACCAGAGAGAAGCGGCACTCCTCGATGGGCTTGGCTAGGGGCGTCCAGGGGATGGGCTCCACCTTCTGGATGGGGAGCGCTCTATAGTAGTTGGCGAGGCTGCCGGGCAGCCACTTGTAGCTATCGATGGTCATCTCCTACCTCCCGCCTAGAGACGGCGACCGGCAAGAACTACTCACTTGGTCGCCTGAGGGCAATGATCCGCCACCGCCATGCCCGTGTCAAACAGCCGCTGCGGGGCCGCTCGTCCTTCGACAGGCTCAGCAACTGTCTTGCCTGTCAAGATGTAGAGCATATCTGCCAGGGAGTTTGATGATGCATCATCGCGTTCAGGATGGTGAGGAGCTTGCGCATGCAGGCCGTGAGTGCC
>JALHUG010000057.1 GCA_022866185.1 Dehalococcoidia bacterium | reverse complement strand
TGACGCCGGCGCCCAGGAAGCCGATGCCGGTGACGATGCCGGCAGCCACCCGGTCGTCTCCGCCCATGAGCAGGGAGACATCGGTGAACAGGGCGGAGCCCAGGGCCACCAGGGCTACCGTGCGCACGCCGGCGGGATAGCCGCGCAGCTCTCGCTCCAGGCCGATGAAGGCGCCGAGGAAAGCGGCGAAGGCCAATCGGCCGACGATTGCTAGCTGGTCATCGATGGGCATTGTCGCTGCATAGCCAAAACCCTCCGTCCACAGGGACGGAGGGCCTCTCCGCGATACCACCCTGCTTCCCCGACAGGTCGGGGCGCTCGGGGGCGCTGTAACGGGCGCTGCCCGACGCCGGCTACTGACCCTTCGCCGGCGCTGCTCCCAGGCGAGTTCGGCCCACTCCCCGTTGCTGACTCGCAGCCACCGTCAGCTCTCTGGCGAGGAAGAGGCTCCTACTACTCCTGCTCTTCGCTTTTGCCTTATAAGACAAGAACGGGTGAAACTGGGACTCGAACCCCCGGCCTCTTGCCTACCGATTGCACCTTCATACCATATCGTGTTTTTGGGCCATCTACAAGCGTTGCCCCGCCCCTATGCCTATGCTATACTTTCAGCCGAACGCCCGACCGATAAGAGAACTCAAGGAGGACAAGGAGCCTTTGACCACAGCCGTCTCCATGAAGTCGCTACTGGAAGCCGGAGTACACTTCGGCCATCAGACCCGCCGCTGGAACCCCAAGATGCGGCCCTTCATCTTCAGCGAGCGCAACGGCATCCACATCATCGACCTTCAGCAGACGGTGGGGCGCCTGGAGGAAGCCTGCGACTTCGTGCGGGACCTGGCGGCTCAGGGGGAGACCATCCTCTTCGTGGGCACCAAGAAGCAGTCCCAGGAGACCGTTGAGACGGAGGCCAAGCGCTGCTTTATGGCCTACGTCAGCAGCCGCTGGCTGGGAGGCACCCTCACCAACTTTTCCACCATTCAGGCCCGCATCGACCACCTGGTGCGGCTGGAGGATGCCCGCGAGCGAGGCGAGTTCGAACGCATGCTCAAGAAAGAGGCCCTCAAGGTGGAGAAGGAGATAACCCGCCTGAATCGCCATCTGGTGGGCATTAAGGAGATGACCAAACTGCCCGGCGCCCTGTACCTGGTCGACCCCTCCAAGGAGGGCATCGCCGTGGCCGAGGCCAGCCGCATGGGCATACCCATCGTGGCCATGGTGGACACCAACTGCAACCCTGACGAGGTCGACTATCCCATCCCGTCCAACGACGATGCCATTCGGGCGATCAAGCTTGTCACCGGCTGCATAGCCGAAGCCGTCCTGGAGGGCCTGGCCGCGCGCGAGTACGCTGCCAAGGAGTCCCTGGAGGCGGTGGATGTGAGAGCCTTCCAGGAGACGGGCTACGTGGCCTCTCCCGACGAGCCTGCACCCGAATACACCAGCCGGGCGCAGGAGGAGCCCCTCGCATACGTGGCCAAGCCCCAAGAGCAACAGCCCGAAGCAGTGGCCGAACCGCAGGAGGCAGAGCCGGAGCAGGTGCTCGAAGGGCAAGCCGAGCCACAGCCCGAATCAGACCAGCAGCAGGAACAAGAAGTAGCCAGCGAATAGCACACCAGGCTTGGGGCAAGATATGACGGCTGTTTCCGCGGAGACCATCAAACAACTACGCGACCTCACCGGCGCCGGGGTGCTGGACTGCAAGAAGGCCCTGGAGGAAGCCGGGGGAGAGATGGAAAAGGCCAGGGAGATCCTGCGTCAGCGGGGTGTTGCCATAGCCCAGAAAAAGGCCGACCAAGAGACGCGGCAAGGCTTGGTGGAGGCCTACATCCACCCCGACGGCCGCTTGGCTGCGCTGGTGGAGCTGAATTGCCAGACCGACTTCGTGGCCCGCACCGACGCGTTTCGGGCCTTGGCCCACGACCTCGCCATGCAGGTGGCGGCCACCGACCCCCAGCACATCACCCCGGAGGAGCTTCCAGCAGACAGCGACGGCAACCCTCAGGAGCTCTGCCTGCTGGCCCAGCCATTCATCAGAGACCCCAGCCTCACCGTTCAAGACCTAATCAACGAGATCATAGCCAAGACCGGCGAAAACATCAGAGTGCGCCGCTTTGCCCGCTTCCACTTAGGGCGCTAGAGGCAGGTGGCCCTTGGCCACGGCACCTTACAACCGCATCCTTCTGAAGCTCAGCGGTGAAGCCCTCATGGGCGACCAGAGCTACGGCATAGACTCCGACACCCTAGCCTTCATCGCTGATCAGATCAAGAATGTGCTGGACATGGGCACCGAGACAGCAGTTGTGGTGGGCGGCGGCAACATCTTCCGCGGCTCCGATGCCAGCGCCGCCGGCATGGACCGGGCCACTGCCGACTACGCCGGCATGCTGGCCACTATCGTCAATGCCCTGGCCCTCCAGGACGCCTTGGAGAGGCTGGGTGTGACCGTGCGTACCCAGTCGGCCATCACCGTTCAGGCGGTGGCCGAACCCTATATCCGCCGCCGGGCCATGCGTCACCTGGAGAAGGGGCGATTGGTTATCTTCGCCGCCGGCACCGGCAACCCCTACATGACCACCGACACAGCGGCTGCCCTGCGAGCGGTCGAGATCGATGCAGACGTTCTACTCATGGCCAAGAACAAGGTGGATGGCGTCTACGATGCCGACCCCGCCAAGGTTGCCGACGCCCACCGCTTCCAAACGC
>JALHUG010000056.1 GCA_022866185.1 Dehalococcoidia bacterium | reverse complement strand
GTCTCGATGATGAGATCCGCAAAGCCCTCGAGAATCACACCGTCGCACTCGGCCGCGAAGGACACCTCGCGCAGGGCTCGCGGCGCGGGCCCGCGCCGCGGTGTCCGATTGAAGCGCCTGCCGCACCAGCCGGGCGACCTCCCCTGACCGATCTGGGATCGCCTCTGCCACGGCTTGGGCGCGTGAAAACGCCTCGATCATGGCCTCGTCGGCGTCGAGGGGAAGGCTCTGGATGGCGGCGTGCACCGCCCGTCCGACCCGGGTACCGCCGCGGCCGCGCGCCCAGGGCTCGCTTTCGTCCCTCGCCTCATCCTTCTTCAAGGGCCCGAGCGCCGTAGCGCTCGTGTACCGCTGCCGCCGCCCTCGCTCGACCATGGCCTGCCGTGCGGCGGCGAACTCCGCCGTTGACGTGGGGTGGGGCGAATCGACGGCAAGGTCGGCGAAGGGCGCCGCGGGCACGTGCTCGGCGGCAGGCAATTCGGGCCGGGGCTGGGACCACTCGCAGGCCCCGGCCTCGATCAGGCGGCGGGCGCCGCACTGCCCTGCCCTGGATGGGTGGTGGAGGAACAGCACAAGATGGTCGCGGGCGCGCGTCGACGCCACGTACAGCAGCCGGTCGAACTCGGCGCTGGCGTGCTCCTCCTCGAGCGCGTTGACCTCGTCGGCGGGGCCGAGCTGGAAGCGGGCCGACCGCGACTTGGCCCCGATGGATACGGCGATCCGGTCCTCGGCGTAGTCGACGCCGTAGACAGGCGGGCGCTTGTTCGGGCTCGCGCTCAGGCCGGCGACGAAGACGATGGGGAACTCCAGCCCCTTGGCGCCGTGGATGGTAAGCACCCGCACGGCGTCCTCGTCATCGTCCAGGCCGGCCCCCTCATGATCGAGGATCTGGTCGGTGGTGCGCCGCTCCAGCCAGCTCACGAAGGCGCGTAGACTCTCTGGCCCGCTGGCCTCGAAGGCGCGCGCCTGCTCAACCATGAAGCGCATCCGTCGAAAGGTGTTGCGGTCGGCCTGGTCTAGGATCCCGATCTCCACCTGTCCCCGATCCGCCACGAACCCCTCCACGAGAGCGGCCAGGGAGTACTGGTGACGTACAGCGTGGTAGCTGGCCAGCGTGCGCAGCGCCTCGGCCACGGCGCCGTCCCGGCTCTTGAGGTCGCTGGCCAGGTAGTTGAACCTGCCTCCCGCGGCCCGATACCGGGCGAGGTCGACATCCGAGCAGGCGAATGCGGTGCTTCGGAGCGCCCCCACGATGGCGACTTCGTCAGCGGGGTCGTCGATGGCGGTCAGGCAATTGATGAGGTCGCGCACCTCCTGCGTGCGGTAGATGAGGCTGCCGCCCTCCACCCGGTAGGGGATCCCCGCGTCGGCCAGGGAGCGTTCCAGCGCGGGGAGGATGGCGCGCTTCGGGATCAGGATGGCGATGTCCCGGAACTCTGCTCTGCGGGCGGTCCCGTCGCTCTCGGACACCTCCCACCCCTCTTCCAGCACCGCGCGGCACTGCGCGGCGACGGCAGCCGCCTCGTACTGTCGCACCTCCCGCGCCTTCATACCCTCCATCTCGCCGCCCAGCCAGGCCACGCCGGGACCATGCAGTTCGTCTGAGCGATGGGGGTGGATGGGCCGGTAAGGGGGCTGTATCGCCGGATTCGCGCCTTCCCCGATCACTCCCGCGAAGACGGCGTTGACCCAATCGAGGATCTGGGGCCGCGACCGCCTCGAGAGCGCGAGGACGGCAAAGTCGCCGCCGGCCTCCGCGATGAGCTGATGGGTCCTGGAGTAGATCGCCATATCGGCGCGGCGGAAGCGGTAGATCGACTGCTTGGGGTCGCCCACCAGAAAGAGCCTGGCCGCCTCGAGGGCGCCCGTGTCCGGGTCGGTGGCGAACGCCCCGGCGATGTCAACCTGCAACGGGTCCGTGTCCTGGAACTCATCGATGAGCAGAGCGTCGAAACGATCGCGCAGGGCCCGGGCCGCGTCGGGGTTCGCCCTGAGCAGGTCGCGAGGCCCTAGTATCAGATCGTCGAAGGTGAGAGTGCCTTCTTGGCCCCGGGCGAGTGTGTCCTCCTGGATGAAGCGGACGACTGAGGGCATGAGATCGGCGAGGGCCTCCCCCCGGCAGGCCGCCAGAGTGTCCTTGAGACGCTCGGAGATGGCCGCCGCGCTCTCCCTCAGCTGGTCGATGACGGCCCTTCCCCCCCAGGCGTCCGCGCGTCCAACGTTGTAGCTCTGCCCCAGGATGCCAGCGTCGGAAGCCAGCACCGCCTCGCGCTCCAGCCCAGCGCCGGCAAGGCTCTCCACCAGAGCGACCAGGGCGTCGATCCGCGGCCGGAGCTTGTCGTCCGGCGGGGCGGCATCCAGTGGGAGGGCGTGGAGCTCCCGCCTCATCTCCTCCAGATCGGGCCAGACGGGCGCGGGCGCAGGGAGCGGGCTCTCCGCCAGCCGCGACGCCAGATGGGCGCGTGCCGTGAGCTCCCGGGCCAGGGTCTCCAGGTCACGCGTCGTGAGCCCCAGCCCGAGGGCACGGTCGATGGCGGCCACGGCGGGGCGGTCCTCCGCCAGACCCTCCAGATAGGTGCGCCACCGCTCCTGCAGGCGGCGGTCGGCAAGAACCTCGTCCAGGACGACGAAGGCGGGGTCGATGCCGGCCTCTGCCGCGAAGGAGCGCAAGAGCGCCTGACCGAAGGCGTGGATGGTGGAGATCTGGGCCCGGTCCAGCGAGGCTAGCGCCTCCCGGACGAGCTTGCCGTTGCCGGGCTCAGCGGCCAGTGACGCCTCGAGCTCGCCCCTCACCCGGTCCTTGAGCTCGGCGGCTGCCTTCTCGGTGAAGGTGATCGCCACGATGCGTTCGATCGGGCGGCCGGCGAGCACCAGCGCGACGACGCGGTCCACGAGCGCCCTCGTCTTGCCGGTGCCAGCGCCCGCCTCCACGAAGAGCGTCTCGTCCAGCGCCTCCCGGATCTTGACCCGGGTCAGGTCATCCTGGGCTGCGTGGTCGGCCTGGTCCCGGGTCACCCTCCGTCCTCCCCGCGGGCGGTCCTGCCTACCCGCAGCCACGCTGAAAAGCCCTCGTCCTGGGTCTTTGCCGCCAGCTCGTAGTCTCGGCGGCGCGGGCAGATGCGGTCGAAATCGCAGTACGCGCAGTTCTCGAAGCCCCCGTAGAACTCGGACTCTTCGCCGGAGACGGCGGGGAAGGCGCCCGCGCGGATGCCCTCCATGATGGCTCTCAGTGTCCGCTCAAACCGATCCCACCGTTCCGGTGTCGGGAAATAATTGATGAAAGAGAACTCGCCCCTGTGGGTGATGAACCAGTAGGCGGCGGTCACCTCTTCGGCGTCGCGCGCGGCCTCCACGTAGGTGGGGAGTTGGAGCTTCGTCCCGCCGGCCAGCGGGTCCTCATCGGACCTGATGCCCTCGAAGTTCCTCTTGCTCCCGGTCTTGTAGTCGATGACCCAGGCGCTCCTGCCATCCGGGGTCCGGTCGACCCGGTCCACGTAGCCACGGAGCGTCACGCCGGCTACGGAGACCGCCGGGATCGGCGCCTCGAACTCGGCGGGCACGGCCCCGGTGCGGCGCCTGAAGGCGGTGTCCTCCTCAAGGAAGGTGGCGAGGTCGGCGAGTATGGTTCGCTGCTCGTGCTGTGAGTAGACGTCGAGCCCGGTAAGGCCGCGCCGCCTGGCCTCGGCGAGCTCGTGTGCCGCGATCTGGGCCAAGAGCGCGAGGTCTTCATGCGTCCAGGCCTCGCCAGGAGCGGGCCGGCCCTGCTTCTGCTGTTCACTGAAGAACTCCTGCAGCACCTTGTGGATGAGGGTGCCCCGGGCCGCTGGGTCCATCATCTCCCTCTCCTCGGGCTCCTCGACGGTGTTCAGGCGCAGGATGGAGTGGCAGAGGTACCGGAAGCCGCACACGCCGTAGTTCTCCAGGGAGGTCGGGGAGACGGCCCTTGCCATGTCCAGCCAGGCCTCACCCGCGAGCGCGCCGACGTTGCCGTCCCACTCCGTGAAGCGCCGGCTTCGCCTGGCCCGGAGCATCGATAGGGGTTTCCAGCGCGGGTGCTCGGGCCCGATGGGGACACCCTCTCTCCGCTGGAGGATGGCCCGCCGCACCAGGATCTCCGACGTGTCCACCACGGGCCCGAGGAGCATCAGGGCGAGGGGCGACGGCCCGCGCCGCAGCCACTCGCTGCTCCCGCGGCGGCGCAGCTCCGAGGCCGTGCTGAGGGTGGCGTCCATCGTCGCCGCGGCGGCGACCATCATCGGCGCGGGGTAGTACTCGCGCGTGCCCCCTGGCTCGTAGGTGGGGGCGCACCAGACCACCCTCCCCGGGCCGGCCGCCGCGACAGCCCGCTCTGCGGCCTCCTTCGCTCGCTGAATCCGCAGAGAAGCGTCCTCGACGTATGGGTGGCGGCTCCGCAAACGGCTCCAGGCGCTATCCTGAACCAACGCGTCCGCGCCAGGACCGGCCGGGAACGCCCCCTCGTAGGCGCCGCAGAGGATGATGTGTTTGAACCGCAGGCCGGCCGCCAGCCGGTAATCGGCGACCATGACGCCGTCCCCGAGGTTTCGCTCCCGGATCACTGAGGCCTCCAGGTTGGCAGCCAGGGAGCGGGCGAAGCTGGCCAGGCTGAAACTGCCGGCGACGGCGCCGACCGTGCCTAGCTGATCGATCTCCCGGATGACCTCAGGGAGGCCGCGTGCCACCGGGTCGAAGTAGTCAGCGACGACCTGGGTGAAGGCGGGTATGAATGTCGCGGCCGGCTGCGGCGCGCGCAGCGGCTCAAGGCGAGCCACGAGGGCCTCGACGATGGCGTGCAGCTCCCGGGCCCGGCCCCGCTCGAGCTCGAGGGCCCGCACCCGGGCTTCGTTCTCCAAGACAGCGGGGCTGGCGAGGGATTCCTCCCGGTCGGCAATAAGTGCCTGCAGGGCGCCGGACCAGCGCTCGCTGCCGTGGGTGATCCCCGCCTCTCGGGACAGGCGATCCCAGGCCGACGTGAGCGCGCGCACGGTTCCCTCAGCCGTGGGTAGCCACTGCCGCAGCGGCGCCACGCTGAGGAAGTCGACGGTCGCCGTGCGCGAGAAGTCGCGATCGGGCAGAAGGGCCAGGGCGAGGGTGCCCCGTCCCGCTGGCGTCTCGATGAGCGGCATTCCTGGGAGGGGAACGGCGGGCACCTCGGCCATGTCGAACGCCTCCCGGAGGAGCCGCGGGTGCGCGGCGTCGGCGCCGTGGAAGACAGCGATCTCGTGGAGCGAGAGGCCCGAGTCCAGCGCCCAGAGAACCTCTCGGACGGCCTCGCGGGCCTCGCTGGCGGGGTCAGGTGTCAGAACGAAGCGCATCTCAGGATCTGCCCTCGGCTCATCCAGCTCATCGTAGGCTGGGGCGGCCTCCCTCAGAGCGGAGAGGAGGGCCTCGCCCCCTGCAGACTGTGCGCCCGGCGGTAGCACGTGAATAGCGCCCAGGTCAGCAAGCGCTCCGGCCTTGCCAGAGCGCACTGCCTCCGCTGCCGCGTCCAGCAGATCCTCTTCGTCGTAGAAGAGCGCGGTCTCCTGCCGGAACCTGTCGTAGAGCCTCAAGATCTCGCGCAGATGGCCCGCTGGATGACCGTTGGCGGCGTCCTGGCCAAGACGGATGCCTCCTCGACGCAGGCGCCGGAACATCTGCCGGAGCACGCAAGCGTAGCCCGGAAGGTATCCCACCTGAGCGAGGACCCCTCGCGACTCCCCCGCCACCTGCTCCGCTACGTAGTCCCCGATCGGCCTGGCCAGGGGAGAGCGGCCAGCGGTCGCGAGGTGGCCGGCACCCAGCAGCTCGGCGATACGCGGTAGAGTCTCGAAGCGCACGCCAGCGAAGGGCGTGAGTTCTGCCAGCCGCCGCCGCAGCTGCAGCCCCGCGACGTGGGAAGGGACAACGAGAGTGACGGGTGCCAGCGGGTCGCCCTTACGGGCAGCGGCGATGGACTCCAGAGTGGTGTGAACGTCTGACATTGGATGTCTCAGCCCCGCAGGGCGGTGAGGCACAGCGCGATGCTGCAGTCAAGGATAGGCCCGCTGGCGTGAGCCTGTCAATCGGCGTTGGCGGGGGGACAGGAGAGCTGCCAGATACGCTGCGCGACCGCGTTGGCCTCCAGGCGCCATGCATGTGTAGCTCTGCTTGCAGGTCGGCCGCCCAAGGCAGGGCCGAGTTGCGCACACTGAGCGTCCCCCAACGTTGTGGATGACGAAGATTGAGCCACCTGCGAAGGCGCCCCGTAGGTTCTGGGGACTCCTCTCTTGCGGGCAGATGGCCGACCGGAGCTAGACGGCACGAGCGAGGATCCTCTCTTGCCACCTTCTAGGAGGCGCTGGAGCTCGCAGACCTCGGGGCGGGAAGCAATGTGATCTTGTGGGGTGCACTTCGGCCACAGCGGCGCCCGAACCACGCCTTTGTTCCTTCACCCTTAGAAAATAGGAGGATCTGGACTTCGTGGCTCAGCTCGAGGAGCAAGTCAAGGAAGTTCTCAACCCGTACATCGTCCAAATCGACTAGAGGATCGTCCAAGATCAGCGGCACCGGCTCACCCATCGAGCTCATGTGTTGGGCAAGGCCTACTCGCAGGAGCAGGTACGCAGCAGCGCGGGTACCCCTGCTGAGCAACTCGACGTCCTCGAGGCGGTGGGTCTCCGGAACCTCCGTGGTCAGACGTAGGGTGGAGGGATCCAGCAGTACATGTTGGTACCTGTTCGCGGTGACGCGTGCCAAGCCTCCGCTCAGAAAACGGCCAACACTAGGCGCGAAGTCCCGATGCGCCTCGGACATCGCCTGGGTAATAACGTCGATGGCGATGGTTAGCTCATCCCCAAATCTTGCGAGCGTGGAGACTTGCTGTGTGTAGCGCTCCAGCTCCTCTTCGACTTCGGCCCTAGGCCGCAGGCGCGCGAGCTGCGTGTCGATCTTGGTTCGGAGCCCGGTGATGCGGACTTCGCGCTGATGTAGGTCATCCTGCTGCCGCGAGAGGAGTTCCTCCAAGCTCTCCCGGGTTTCACTGGTTCGCGCGCCCTCCAGCGACGGGTTACTCGCTCGCAAGTGCTCAAGCTCTCTTCGCGCCTTGTCGAGGGCCGCCTGGAGCTCGCTCGGAGACTGACCCTGCAAGATGATTCCCTTTCTTTCCTCGCCCTCACGCAGCCCTCGCTTCGCTTCGTCATGAAGGTGGCGGCGGCGGCAACCGTCTTGGAATGCCTCAACCAGGTCTTCCAGTGCTCCACTCCTCCCAGTGGTCTGGCGGAGTTGCTCCCCCAGTCCGGACTCCAATCTCCCTAGTCGCTCCTGCTCTCTTTCGAACCGCCCAACCGCCTCCTGAAGCGATGACCGTTCACCCTCCAGAGACTTGAGCTGGCCTGCAATGGTCGCGAGTTCGCGGTGGCCCTCCACACGGTCACAGAACACACGGTACGCTCGCTCCAGGTCGGAGAGGTCATCCACAAGGTCCCCAAGCGCCTCACGGAGGCTCTGTGCTGCGAGTTCGGCCCTCGACTCCGCAGCTTCAGTCTCAGCTTTCTCCCCCAAATACTTTCTGACTAGCGGGGCAATCTCCTGAAACCGCCTGTGCCGGTCCAGGACGGCGCTCACCTGATCGGGGCTAAGTGATTCTGGGTAAGCACTTCTCTTGGACTCCTCCGCCTGCTCGTGCTCGTCCTCTTCAACGTGAACTTCGGTCTCGCGGCGCACCACTGTGTGGAGAACCCAGCGGGCCAGCGCGATCAGCTGCCTCCAGACCCAGCGCAGCGCCATCGTTATGGCGCGGCCGACCGCGCGCAGGGCTCGGCGAAATGCACCCACGACGGGGGCGCGAAGGAGTCCGGTCAGACGCTCCAGGTCGTCTCCAGACAGGCTCCCGACCTCGGCTTCGAGGCGCTCGTACTCACTTACCAGCTCTTGAGCTACCGCGGCGGCGCTGAGGCGCTTTCCCGCTTCCAAGGCTACCGCGCGCAAGCCTTGCCAGGAAATGACCGCCTCATCGATATCGCCCTTCCGGTCGACGGGGTAGTCACGCAAGTGAGCGAGGTCGAGCTCTTTGCGGCAGAGCTCTTCCTTTTGCTTACCCAGAGTCAGAAGCCGCGCGCGGGTCTCGGCGATCCCAGGACGGTCCTTGTCCAGTCCCTCCCGCAGGTCGCAGATGCTCCCCCAGGTCTTAAGAACGCTATCCCGTTCGTCGGCTGGAAACTCGGCGAAGTCCCGATTTCCGTCGATATCTGCCTGAAGGCGCTCATCCTGGCGAGCCAAGTCCTCGAGCCGGCCGAGGCGGTCCTCGACGTCGGCAGCCTCAGCGCTGAGAAGAAGGTAGCGGGTTCGAGAAACTGCTTCCCGCAACTCTCGGGCCCCCTCAATCGCTTCCTCCAGGTCAGTAGCCTGGTCCGCCAGCTCTCCCCGAACCCCATCTATTTCCTGCAGTTCGCGTTCAGCCTCGGCGGCGCGGCGGCGGGTGACAGGAAGAGGCGTAGTTCTGGACATGCGCGTGCCCACCTGCTCCCGCAGAATGTGGTCCAAGTGACCGATCGCAGACTGCGCTGAGATGTCCCGGCGTGCCGTGTCGGCTAGGCTGATGATGGTGTCGCCTATTTCCTGTGGCGAGGCTCGACTTTCTTCCGCAATTTCAAACAGCTCGCCCTGGGAAACGAATGCGCATGCATCGAACACCCTCCTGGTCATTCCAATGTGTCGCCGCGCAAAGGGCACATTTCCGTGCCGGCCGCGTCCAAAGTCACCGGTTACGTCTCTGCCGACCCCTAGGTCCCAAACGGTCGTGGGCACGTCGGAGCTGTTGAAGTCTCGCTGCACCCGGTACCTAACACCGTTCTCGAGCTCATACTCCAGCGTCCCGCCGTATGGTGGCCCACTCCAGGGCACAAAGCGCTCGCGAGCGGCGTTCTCCGACGCCCGCGCTCGTTCGCCCTCGTAGAAGCCGTAGAGAAGGGCGAGTATCGACTGCTGTAGTGTGGACTTCCCCGACTCGTTGGGCCCCTGGAATAAGTGCAACCCCGACGCTATGTCTTCCCGGAAGTCTCGCAAGCAGCCGAAGCCTTCTATCTCGATCCGCGTGATTCTCACCGGGGCCGCACCTCCTGGCCGGAAAAGGCTTGCAGCCCGTACCGTAGAGCGTTCTCAAGGATCTCCTTTTCGGCCCCTTGCGCCCTGCCGATTCGCTCCTGCATAAGCCGGACAAACGCTCCCCGGGTGGTGGCCTCCTCTCGCATTTCCTCCAGGTTGAAGGCGGCCTGGGTCTGATCGGCGATCTCTAGGTAGCGGAACCGCTCGGCCGTCGCGGACAGCAGGCCCGCTACGTTGATATCCAGTTCGGGCTCAGCCTGACCTACGAGCAGCATCCTGACGATATCGGGTGCGGGCGAGCTCTCGCCAGCGAGACGTGCGATGGCCTCGCGGACTTGATCCGATGTTGACATGCCGGCCACATCGATGCGTTCCGTGCGGTAGAAAACCTCGTTGATCTGGACTGGCTCCGCGGTGGCGCCGTGTTCACCCACGCTCAACAGAAGGACGTAGTGGGGCCCCGCCTCATCAAATCCCAGCGGTTCGGGATTCCCCGGGTAGCTGTAGAGAGGTGAGTGAGCCGGGGAGAGACGCATGCTGTGATAATGTCCGAGCAGCAAAAAGGCGGCGCCGCACCGCTCCACATCGCTCACCTCGAAGGGACAATGGGCCGCCTTTCGTTCAGGCACTGCCGAGACGTCCGAGCCATGAAGCAGCGCGATGGCCGTCTCAGAGCGATCCAACTGCAGATCCCGCAGGAGATTGTCTCGGACGGCAGGGCTGTTGTGCCCGACGCCCCAGACCGCTACGCTGTCCGCAAGCGCGACTGGCTGCCATTGCATGCTGTCGAAGATGTGCACGTTGCCGGGCCAATCCAGCCGCCGATATAGGCTATCCGGAACGTATCGGTCGTGGTTGCCTGGAGCGATCAACACAGGCCGCGGCGCCAACCGCTCGAACTGGCTCACGATAAAGCGGCCCGTGTCAAGGGTGACTCGGTCGTGCTCGTAGAGGTCGCCCCCAACGGTGACAGCATCGATGTTGCGCTCCAGGGCCAGATCGACGATGCGGCGCAAGACACTCCGGAGCTCTTCACGGCGCCTACTGGCCTCGCTCCTGGCCATTCCAACCCCAGCAAACGAGCAGTCTAAGTGAACGTCAGCGAAGTGCAGAATCTTTACCACTGCCCCAGTCCTGACTAAGAGCGCATCAGTCCGGCGCCTGATACTTCGGATGCACCGTATCGCGCCACCCTTTTTGGCCTAGTTCAGCGACCTCGTCTGCCCTCTCCGATTGGCCCCGTGCGACGGTCTTTCCTTCGCACTTCTCTTGGCGGATCCGTGCTGCACCTTGCGGGCTACTGTTCGGCGTCTTTCGGCGCCATCGCATCTACCAGGCAGGGATAGAATATCACGTTGGAAGTCGGCGAAGCACGCAGTTCGTGCATCGAAGATTGGGCGTCGGCCGCTGGCCGCGTGCTGGCTTCTCAGGAACACACACTCGCCTTGGCGGGGACGAAGTCAACGGAAAATTTCGTCATTGCAGGTAGCTCCGTGGCACTGACTTGAGGTACCCGACTAACTGGCACCCGCCTACACTTCGTCCGCTGTCACCGCGACCGCGAATGGCACACCGATCGCCTCGAAGTGGCGCTGTCCACAGCGCACCTTGTCAGATTCGCTGTTCCTTAGCTTCAGGAAGTCTTTGGTGTCCTTCGTCTCTCGCACAAGGTAGACGGTCTGGTCGTTGTGCTTGACGATGGCCCAGTCGGGGTTGTACTCGCCGACCGGCGTGTCAACCTTGAACCACCCCGGCAGCTTCACGAAAAGCTTGATGTCATCGCGCTCGTTCAGCTTTTCAGCGAATTCGCGCTCCACGTTCGAGTCATATGCTACGTACTCGTAGACAGACTTCTTCACAGGCAGGGCCGTGAGGTAGTTGATCAGCTCTTCGTCCCGGAATAGCACCATGTCCCACTCGGCTTCTGGCTCCGTGCCTGAAATGCGTTCGTACTTGATGCCGTCGACGAGCAACCGGTGGAGCTCATGCTTGAGCACGGCCGCGACCGCGTCCATGAAGCGCTGCGGGTTGACGAAGAAGTCCGGCAAGCGGCCCGACTCCTTGAGGATCCTGACGAGGGTGGAGCGAGTGAGCTCGGTCTCACCTTGCAGGTAGGCCAGGAGATCCGGCAGTGGCCCCTGGTACTGCACGGTCTCGCGTATCGCGCTGACGGCCTCTGTCTTTACTCCCGCCTGCTGGATGTACAGCGCGCCCGATGAGACATGCAACTGTGCCGGCTCGATCTTCTCCATTTTCTTGAGCGCGTCGACCGCGCGACGCACGAGGTCGTCCGTCTCGAACTCCACGCGGTACGTCGTCCGCGGCTTGATTCGCTCCCACAGCTCCTGGAACTCGGGACTCAGCTGGACTTCCTTGCGAAGCCGGTTGGGTCCTTCATCCCTCTCTCTTCGGACGTGGCGTTCCAGCTGGTAACTCGACAGCAGGTCGATGACCGCCTTCTCGACGTCCTGATGCGCTGCCGGCAGGGCAAGCGTCAGGCCGGGCTTTTGCGGATCGAAGGCGGGCTGAATTTTGCCGTCGGGCGCGATGAAGCCGCTGGAAACGAGGCTCTGCCAAATCTCGGCGGCCGCCTCCTTCCCGACGGCCTGTTGCTGCTCACCGACGATACGGCTGAGCCGGGATATGGCCGACGACGGCACCTTGCCGAAGGTAACGCCGCAGTCTTCTTCGTACTCAGTCTGCAAGGTGCTGGCGAAATCCTCGTAGCTCTCGTTGGCGACGACCAGCAGCTTGTTTATCGAGTCGTCGAACACACGCTCACCGTCCTGGTTTACCGGAAGGCGGAGGCCGCGGCCGATCTCCTGCCGCTTCTTGGTGACGCTGTGCGTCTCGTTGAGAGTGCAGATCTGGAACACGTTCGGGTTGTCCCAGCCTTCCCGCAGAGCCGAATGGCTGAAGATGAAGCGAAGAGGCTCGTCCATGGATAGGAGCCGCTCCTTGTCCTTCATGATGAGGTTGTACACGTCATCGTCCGCCTGGGTGTCGCCGCGCGTGTCTTTCAGCACGCCCTTCTTGTCCTGGGCGAAGTAGCCGTTGTGGAGCCGCTCGACCGGCTCCTTCAGCCAGGTGAGTTCGCGATATCGCTCGTCCGCGGCGAGCTCCGCGAGCGCGGACTCGAAGGCCGCGGCAAACTTTCCCCGCACCGGCTGGCCGCCTTCGTCGTAGCTGCGATAGTTGGCGACGCGGTCGATGAAGAAAAGGCTGAGAACCTTGAGGCCGCTGACTTGCACCTGCAGCTCCCTGTCGAGGTGCTTCTTGATCGTGTTCTTGATCTGCATCCGCCAGACGTCCTCATGGAGGCCGCCCAGCGTCTCGCCGAGATGAAGCACGCGGCCATTGTCGAAGCGGACATATTCGTTGCCCGGTTCAGCGTTGATCTCGGCTACCACGAATCCGTCCCGATAGTTCGCCCTGTTGTCGGAGATCTCATACAGGTCCGTTCCCGCCTTGACCTTGATGCCCTTCTCCTTCGGTCCGCTCGGCGTCTGCACGTGAAGACGGAGGTTAGCGCTGATCCCCTTGGTGTTGTCAATCTTGTCGACGCGCACGAAGGGGTCGTTCATAGCGCCCGAGGCGGTGACGCTCGCCACTACGATCTGCTTGACCAGCCGAAGCTCGAAGGCGCGGATGGGGTCCAGGCGATAGACGAGGTTGTACGGGTTCTTGTGCGTGGCCGAGTAGCGCAGCGTGCAGAGCGGATTGAGGGCCCGGATCGCCTCTTGCGACTTCTCGGTGCTGTCCACGCTCTGCGGCTCGTCGATGATAACGATTGGGTTCGCCGCCTGAACGAACTCGATCGGCTGGCGGCCGGAAAGCCTGTCGTTCTCCTTGTAGATGACGTTGCTCTTCTGCTCGTCCTCAGTGCCGGTGAAGTTCTTGCGGAACGCGTCGATGTTGATCACCAGTATCTGGATGGTGTTGCTAACGGCGAACTGTCGAAGTTTGTTCACCTTGCGGGCATCGTAGACGAAGTACTCGAACTCAACGTTGTTGTAGAGGGCGCGGAAGTGGTCGCGCGTGATCTCGATGTTCTTGAGGACGCCCTCGCGGATGGCGACGCTCGGCACGACGATGATGAACTTCTTGAAACCGTAGCGCCGCGACAGCTCGAAGATGGTGCGTAGATAGACATACGTCTTGCCGGTGCCCGTCTCCATTTCGACCGAGAAGTGCGGGCAGGAACGGACGCCCCCTTCGGGGTCGGGCATTGCCCACGACTCCAGCGGCGCAGCCGGATCTGAGACGTCGATCTCGTTGCGCTCCTGGACGGCGCGGGTGTTGTCGCGCAAGGCTTCCGGCGTGAGAGAGAGGCAGTTCCCGACGCCTAGTTCCGTGCGCAACTGGCCACTGAAGAGGCCGACGTACTCTTCCTGGTGGATGACGGCGTACTCTGGCTGCTCCAGCGGCTGACCGTCGAAGAGGTCGACGACGGCCGCCACCGCGTCCAGCTGGTACTGCTGCTTGGGGTCGAACTGGAGCTTCATCCGGGCGCCCCTACACCGTCCGGAAGACGATGTTCTTGCCTTTCATCGTCTGGACGGCGTTGGTCTTGAGCTGGTCGTTGCCGGCGAAGCCTTCGTCCAGGCAGACGACGCGCTCCGGCTTCATCTCCGCCATCGCCTTGATGGCCTCAAAGCTGAGCTCCTTATTGAGGCAGATGAGCATGGCGCCGCCCTGCACGCTGTAGACGGTCTTGCCGTCCAGCGTGAGCGTCTCCACGTGCGTGGTGAGCGGGAAGCCGCTCTTGAGCAACAGCTCGTACAGCCGGTCCTCCGCCGTGCGGTCGGCGATGAGATGATCGACGTGCATGGCGAGCTGCTCTTCAAGCGCCGCGACGTCGCCCTGGGGCAGGTCCGCGTTCCAGGTCTTGAAGTTGGACTCGGCGAGCTTGAAGACGCGGAAGCCCCGGTCTTGTTTCTTGTCGCCGTCCAGCGCCAGCTTGCTGGCATCCTCATCGTTCAGCTTCTTGATTACACGCCGCACGCGCTCCTTGCAGATGTCCGCGATCGTGGGGTAGTCCTCGCGGCCGGTCGCCTCGGGCAGTTGCACGAGAATGAACCTACGGTTGCCACCGTCCTGGTGATTCAGATCGAGTACCGCCTGTCCAGTCGTGCCCGAACCAGCGAAGAAGTCCATGACGATGTCCGTTTGGTGGGGCGCCGCGGCGAGCGCCAATATCTGTCCAAGAAGGCCGACTGGTTTGGGTCTTGGAAATAGCTCCTTGTCGAAGCCAAGCGCGATGAATTGTTCCGTACCACGTTCGGAGTTTACTTCCTTCATCGTCCAAGCTGTAGTTGGCTTTATACGCTCATCGGGTTGAAGATAGTCCATCTCAAACACCGACCAAATCTTGCGTACCGGCATAAGCTTGGCGACCAAAACAAGGGCTCTCTCAAGGGAGGCCTTGATTTCCCATCGCCAGTTCCCCTCGCTCCCATCTTCCCTGAGAGGCCTGATCGAAATGAAGCCCTCTCGTGTGGATTCATCACGTGTTGGCGTTAACTCTCCAGTCTCCGGGTTGTACAAGAAGTAGTAGAACAGGTTTGGGCGATCCTCTCTTCGATCGTTATCGCCCGTCTTGCGAAGATCAATTTCCCGATACGGGCGCCCGTCTGCGGATATCTTGTTGTACCGCTTGAGGATCCTTTCGTCAGGCTCCCATCCTCGAAGTGATGCTTCACCCTTCCTGTAGACCACCAGGTATTCGTGTGCTCGGGCGAAGTATTTGTCATCTGAACGCCCCTTCGGGTTGTTTACATTCGCGATACAGGCCGTGAAATTTTCTTCGCCAAAGACTTCATTGCAGATTTTTCTTAGGCTGTCTATTTCGTTGTCGTCTATGCTGACGAAGATCACTCCGTCTTCTCTGAGAAGATTCCGCGCGAGGTAGAGACGCGGATACAGCATATTGAGCCATTTGGAGTGGAAGCGTCCGTCGGCCTCGGTATTAGTGGTGAATTTACGGCCATCGCTGTCGACTTGACCGGTGTACTCCAAGTAAGTTTGTAGCGTCTCGGCGTAATCGTCCGGGTAGATGAAGTCGTTTCCAGTGTTGTAGGGCGGGTCGATGTAGAT
>JALHUG010000055.1 GCA_022866185.1 Dehalococcoidia bacterium | reverse complement strand
GGCCTGGGCTACATCAAGCTCGGCCAGCCGGCCACCACCCTCTCCGGCGGCGAGGCCCAGCGGGTGAAGCTCTCCACCGAGCTCTCGCGGCGGGCCACCGGCAAGACCCTCTACATCCTCGACGAGCCGACCACCGGCCTCTCCTTCGAGGACGTGAACGCCCTCCTGCGGGTGCTCCACCGATTGGTGGACGCCGGCAACACGGCGGTGGTCATCGAGCACCAGTTGGATGTGGTGAAGAGCGCCGACCACATCATCGACCTGGGGCCCCTGGGCGGCGACCGCGGTGGCGAGATCGTGGCCGAGGGCACGCCGGAGGAGGTGGCCCAGGCGGAGGCCAGCTTCACCGGCCAGTACCTGCGCGACGTGCTGGCGCGGCACGGCATGGCGGTGGCGACGGGGGGCAAAGGATCGTAGGTATCGTTCGCGCACGATCCCAGAAACGGCCGAAACCGTAGGGGCGCACAGCCGTGCGCCCCTACGGGAATGCACCACGGCCGTGCGCCCCTACGGAAATGCATCGCGGGGACAAGATGAACTACGACCCGACGCGACACCACCGCCGCTCCATCCGCCTGCCCGCCTATGATTATGCGCAAGCCGGAGCGTACTTTGTTACTATGGTCACCCATCAGCGCCAATGCCTGTTTGGCGAAATCGTCGGAGGGCAAATGCGGCTGGCTGCCTATGGTCAGGTGGTCAGCGAGCAATGGTTACGGTCGGCGCTAGTCCGGGGCGAGATTGAACTGGATGCGTTCATCGTCATGCCGAATCACATTCACGGCATTGTGATTATACGCGCCCAACCCATGGATGTTGGGGCGCACGACCGTGTTGGGGCGCACGGCCGTGCGCCCCAACTCTATCGCCCGCCGCGGTCGTTGGGTTCGTTGGTCGCCGGGTTCAAATCCGCCGCAACGAAACGCGTCAACGAAATCCGGGGCATGCTGGGAATCCCGGTATGGCAGCGCAACTACTACGAACGGGTCATCCGCAACGACGAGGAATTGAACCGCATCCGGCAATACATGATCGACAATCCGGCGCATTGGGAAGAGGACAGTGAGAACCCCAACAACGTAGGGGAGGTTCGGGAACCGCCCCTACCAGATTGACCCTCCTCCCCCCTTGACTTGCCGCCTGCCTTTTGGGTAACATCGGTGCAAGCAGGGGATTGGTGCAATTCCCTCAGCCTATTCTTGCCAAAAAGGAGGCCGCCTAGTGACATACGTCATCTGTGAGCCCTGCATCGATGTGCTGGATAAGGCCTGCGTCGAGGTCTGTCCGGTAGACTGCATTAAGTATGACGAGGGCCAGGACCGCATGCTCTTCATCGACCCCAGCGAGTGCATCGACTGCGGCGCCTGCGAGCCCGCCTGCCCGGTCACCGCCATCTTCGCCGAGGACGATGTGCCCGACAACTGGCAGGGGTACGCCGAGCTCAACGCCAACTGGTACAAGGACAAGGGCCCGGTTAGGGCGCGCGTCAATCAACTGAAGCCGGCGTCATAGCCTGAAGACGATCTCGCCAGACCGCCCGCGGGGACAAGCCCTCGGGCGGTCTCTCGTTCTGCGCGCTCGCCCTTCTGGCGATAGCGGTCGCGGATGGGCTGCGGTTCGCCCCCGCCCACGGGCGCATCATTCGGGTGAGTCGTTGGCCTCTCCCAACGGGAGCTGTTGCCACTCTTCCTCCAGGGGGAGAGACAGCTTGTCCCCGAAGCGGCCCACAATCTTCTCTAGGTCGTCGTACTTTCTGGTCGCGTTGTGAAGGTGCCCACCCAGGATCCTGAACTCCCCCTGAATGCGGCCGAAGTCTCCTTGCAGCCGCTCGACATGCTCCACCATCTCTTGCGCCCGTTTCTCCACCTGCATGCCCTTCAGCCCGCGAACGATGACCTGCAGATAGGGGTAGAGGCTGTTGGGCGAAACGGGCATGACCCCCTTTTGCATTGCATACTCGTAGATGCTGCCGCCAGCAGAGGCGAACTCGTCCTTGACAATGGTCTCGTAGTAGACGTTCTCCGCCGGAATGTACATCAGGGCGAAGTTGAAGGTGCCCTCATCGGGCCGGATATACTTGCCGACCGCTTCGATGTGGCCCTTGACCGCCTTGACAAACTCGCGTCGCTGCTTTGTTCGCTCTTCATCCGACGTGGCAGCCAGCGTACGATGGAAGCTCTCCATGGGGAATTTGGCGTCCACCGGCACTATGCCTGCACCCAGACGAATGGCGGCATCCACAGCCTCGCCGCTCTTGAAGCGGTGCTGAATGGTGTAGTGGGCCTGCGGCAGGATCTGGGCCAGGAGTTGCTCCAGCAACGTCTCGCCGAAGCCGCCGCGCAGGGTTGGCGGCTTGAGGAGGTCCTGAAGGGAAGAGATGTCCTTCCCCACCTCGAGCATCTGGTCGGCCTTGTTCCGAACGCCCTCGAGCTGCTTGCCGATCTCCTGCATCGTGGTGCTGCTGGCGGTGAGGCTCTTGTTCAGTCGGTCATCCATCCCTTCGATGCGCTGCTGGAGGGCCTGCTGGACGCTGCCGACGCTCTGCGCCAGCTCGTTGCGCTGAGCCGAAAGCTGGCTTTCGAGGGTTCGGCGGTTCTCCCTGCTTTCCGACAGGACGAACGCTACTGCCGCGACCACCACCGCGAGCACTACCACCAGCAGGATGAGGATGAGCACCTCCATGGCCCCTCCTTCGGCGCGGGACAATGAGCCCGGGCCGTCAGTCAATAACGATGGGCACGCCGTACTTCGGCACCCTGATATCGATGGGCTCACCCCGCAGAGCCTCGGCGAAGTACTCGGGGTGCTCCGTGTGGATGGGGATCAAGACCTCCGGCGCGATCTCCTTGACTACGGTGACCAGGTCTGAGCCCGGCGCATGGCCCGATGCGTGCAGGGTCGGGTGCTCCACTGCGAAGCTTCCGTCGTCGCGGCGGTAGGGCAGGCCCATCCCTGTCATCTTGAAGTGCTGGAGCCAGTTGCGCAGCCGATCCATGTCGATCATCTGCTCCTCTGTATACGCCTCGCTGGAGGAGTAGATGTACTTCCCGCCTCTGGGGTTCAGGTCGATGAGTTTGCCCACGTCCCAGAAGCTGAAGCAGAGGATGAGCCGATCCAGGTCGGCGGCGGCCTCTTGCGGCGTGATCTTCTTGTCGTGATGGGCCTTCCAAACCCGCTCCTCCCAGGCGTCGCGCTTGGCCTTCATGTCGTAGAAGATGCGGATGTGGGAGCACTCCGCCAGCGAGGGAACCCCCGCCGAGGCCAGGTGCATGGCATCGAGCAGATAGGCGTCCTTGGCCAGGATGACCAGCAGCCGGTCGGTCGCTTCAGCGATGTGGTGGAAGGTGATCAGCCGGTCGATGTTGCGCGCGCCGAAGTCGGCTATCACCAAGCCATCCTCTGTGCGCACCTCCTCCAGCGCCGACTGGCGCACGTCATCCTCGTGCACCGGCGTGCTGGCCTCGGCTGGCTCCTCCGTGGCTCGCGTGCCTTCGCACAGCAGCAGCCGCGGGCGCAGCGCTCTGGCCGCGGCCACGAACCGCTGCGTCTCCTGCCCGCGGGCGCCGTGCAGCCGCAAATCTCCCGTGTACACCACCCACCCGCGCGAGGTCTCGACCGCCCAGGCGCTGGCCCCGTAGACCGAATGGTCCACCGGGAAATGCCTGATCGGCAGGCCTCCCACCTGGCCGCCGCTCGCCGACAGCTCCTCCCTGCCCATCCGGCGGCCGGTGCCGGGGGCGCGGTTCCAGAAGCTGATCACCTCCGGCGATGGCTCCTGCATGTCGGCGAAGCGGAACGGCCGCCGAACGTACGATACCCTCTGCCAGGGAGCGGTGGTCAGGCGGTCGCCTTCGACGACGCGCGGCGTGACATAACATACCTCAGACTCGAAGTCCGAGGTCTTGCCGCTGTCCTGAACCGCCTTGGCGATGACGCCGGTCATGGTCGACGCGAAGACGGGGATGTCTGGCCGCAAGAAGGACATGGCGCCGGTGTGATCCAGATGCGCGTGGGAGACCAGCACGCCGTCCACGTGATCGAGGCCGCGGTAGCCTGGCCGCGAGCGGTAGCGCTGCCAGGGGTCGCCCGGAGGCAGCAGGTCCTCTCGATACAGCCCCTCCAGCGGCGGCAGGAGGCCCATCTCCAGCACGTCGCGCAGGCCGGCGCCCGACCGTGGCTTCAGGTACTCCTCGTAGTACTGGGCACGCACCTTGTAGTCCGTGCCGAAGTCGAAGAACAGGCGGGCGTCGCCGTCCTCCAGCAGGATCTTGTTCCCGCCGATGGTGCACACGCCGCCGTAGACGGTAATGGAGACCACGCCTAGTCCTCTCTCACCTCAGGTGCTGGTCAGGCAAGTGGAGGATGGGGATCACAGCCCTCATGCTGGCTGTAGACTATGCGTTCGGCTAGGGCGCGGTCAAGCAGAGGGGTACGCGACTTCTAGCGAATTTTCACGGCGGGCGCAAGGGACATCAGGTATCCAGCAATTGAGTCCGCTATGTGGCTACGTGAAGAAGCGCGCG
>JALHUG010000054.1 GCA_022866185.1 Dehalococcoidia bacterium | reverse complement strand
GTAGTATGCCATCTGGAGTGAGACCCTTCGCTACGCTCAGGGTGACAGCCTGGCCCCGCGTCATTCTGAGCGAAGCGAAGAATCTCAGCGGCGGTATGAGCAAAATAACAAGGCTTGCTCTGAGCAGCGCGAAGGGATGTCGCGACATCTTGGAGACAGTGCGATCTAGGAGGGCTCAGACAGCGCCTCCGGAGGAACCAGTCGTCATCCCTAGGCGTTAGGTAACAGTGGAATGAGAGTGATGGCTGTGCAACCCGCCCAAAAGGCGGCTCCCCTTTCCCTAAGCTGTGTGCCAACCCACGTGGCCATCATCATGGACGGCAACGGCCGCTGGGCCCACCAGCGGGGCTTGTCCCGCATGGCCGGCCATCGCGCTGGCACCGAGAACATCCGCCAGGTCATCGAGCGCTTTGCCGACTACGGCGTCAAGTACCTCACCCTCTACGCCTTCTCCACCGAGAACTGGAATCGGCCGCGCGCGGAGGTCCAGGGCCTCATGCGCATCCTCGGCCGTGTCATCAAGCGGGAGACCAAGCATTTCCACGAGAACGGCATCCGCCTGCTCCACCTGGGTCGCCTGGACGACCTTTCACCCACGCTCCAGCAGCAGGTCCTCGATGCTATCGAACTCACCAAGGACAACGACCGCATGACCGTGTGCATCGCCTTCAACTACGGCGGACGGGCCGAGATCCTGGACGCTGCCCGCCGCCTGATGACCAACGGCCTCTCCCCGAACGAGCTCAACGAAGGCATGTTCTCCTCCTACCTGTACACCGCCGACATCCCCGACCCTGACCTTATCATCCGTACGGCGGGCGAGATGCGCCTATCCAATTTCCTCCTTTGGCAGGGGGCTTACTCCGAGTTCTACTCCACCGACGTATACTGGCCCGACTTCGACGACGAGAACATCGACCAGGCCCTTCTAGCCTACAGCCAGCGCAAGCGCCGCTTCGGTGGCCTCCTTCCCGAAGACGAAGACCTGCCCAGCCTTAAGGGGAGTTCATCCAAAGACTCCCGAAGGCGCTAATGCTTCCTCAACGGGTAGCCACCGCCGTCATCGGTGTGCCCGTCATCATTGCCGTCATCTGGGCCGGCGGCGCCTGGCTCTCCGTCGTCCTGGGCATCGTGCTGGTCATCGCCGCCCTGGAGTTCTACGCTGCCGTGGCACCGGCGCCGGCGAATGCACCGCTGGTGGAGAACCCCCTGGCCGCCATCAGCCCCGTGCGGCTGCCGCGGCTGCTGAACCAGCGACCCCTGGGCCTGATGGGCGCGGCCTCCACCGCCCTGCTGGTAGCGGCGGCCCATCACGGCGGCGATTGGTGGGCGGGCGCCCTGGCTCTGGCCACCGTCATCCCCTTCCTCTGGCTCATCCTCAGGGGCGACCGCGAGCGCGCCCTGCCCGACTGGCTTCACACTGTGGGCGGAGTCGTCTACATCGGCTGGCTGGGCAGCCACCTCGTCTTGTTGCGCCACCTCGACAACGGCCGCGATTGGGCCTACCTGGCCGTGTTCGCCACCTTCGCCAATGACACCAGCGCCTACTTTGTGGGCCGAGCCCTCGGCCGCAACAAGCTGGTGCCGCGCATCAGCCCCGGCAAGACAGTGGAGGGCTCCCTGGGGGGCATCCTGTTCGGTGCCCTGGGCCTGGTGGTCCTAAACTACAGCCTCGACCTGGGGGTGGACATCTGGCCCCTCATCCCTCTGGCCGTCCTGGTGCCCGTGGCCGCCCAGTTGGGCGACCTGGCCGAGTCGCTGATCAAGCGGGGGGCCGGCGTCAAGGATGCGAGCGTCCTGGTGCCCGGCCACGGCGGCGTCCTCGATCGCCTGGACAGCATCCTGTTCGTGGTGCCGCTGGTGTACTACTACGCCAGGTTTGTCATCGAGGTCGGGACGGGATAAATACGAAGGAGGTGGCCCCATGTTACGGCAGCTCGGCAGCGAAAGCGAGTACGTCCGCACCTGGCCAGAAAGAGCGGCGCACATCGAAAAGCAACTCCCCGACAAGATCCGCCGTCACGAGCCGGTCAGCAAGAACATCGCTGTCCTCCATGAACAACAGCTCACCTTCAGCCAGCGGGTCTCCGACAGACTGGCCGATGTCGCGGGGAGCTGGGGCTTCATCTTCAGCTTCGGTATTGTCTTGGGCATCTGGGTGCTCTTGAATACCGCCGCCTTGATCCACCACTGGGATAAGTACCCCTACATCCTCCTAAATCTCTTTCTGTCCATGCTGGCCGCTATCCAGGCCCCGGTCATCCTGATGAGCCAGAATCGAGAGGAGGCCCGCGACCGCCTCCGCGCCGAGCACGACTACGAGATCAACCTCAAGGCGGAGATCGAGATACAGCAGATACATCAGAAGCTGGACGAACTTCGCGAGAGCCAGTGGAACGACCTGCTGGCCATCCAGAAGCAGCAGGTCGACCTCCTCCAGGCCCAGCTGGCCCTCCTGCAGGGGCAGGCCGGAGGCAGCCGCGACAGGTGAACTCCTAACCAGCGAGGCGCGAGGAGTGGTAGTATAGTGCCGATGCCGGTCGAAAAGTCTATTGCTAGGGGCATTTCGCCATGCCTTCTAGATACGAAGGCATGGCACAGTCTTCTGGATAATCCCGCGCTAAGGGTGATTCTATGACCCGCGTCGCCATCCTCGGCTCCACCGGCTCCATCGGCCGCCAGACCCTGGAGGTTGTGCGCGACCTGCGGCCTCGCTTCAGGGTGGTAGCCCTGGCCGCCGGCCACAACGTCACCCTCCTGGAGGAGCAGGCCAAGGAGTTCTCCCCCCATCTCCTCTGGGCCAGCCGCGAGGCCGACTACCTTCACCAGAAGACCGTCAGAGGCGCCATACCCGCCCGCTGGACGCCGATGGAGGAGATGGCCACCCACCCCGATGTGGACATCGTGGTGGTGGCCACCGCCGGCAAGGCTGGCCTCCTGCCCACCCTGGCGGCCGTCAAGGCTGGCAAGGCGGTGGCCCTGGCCAACAAGGAGGTGCTGGTGATGGCCGGCCATCTGGTGGTGGCCGAGGCCCGCCTCCACCAAGCCGACCTGCGGCCGGTGGACAGCGAGCACAGCGCCATCTGGCAGTGCCTGTGGGGGGAAGACCGCACGAACATCGCCCGCATCATCCTCACCGGCTCCGGCGGGCCCTTCCGCGACCGGCCTCTGGACGAGCTGGAGCGTGTAACGCCCGAACAGGCCCTGCGTCATCCTACTTGGCAGATGGGCCGCAAGATAACGGTGGACAGCGCCACCCTCCTCAACAAAGGCCTGGAGGCCATCGAGGCTCATTGGCTGTTTGGACTGCCCTTTGATAAGATTGAAGTGGTGCTCCATAGCGAGAGCATCATCCACTCCCTGGTGGAGTTTTGCGACGGGTCGATCAAGGCCCAACTGGGGATGCCCGACATGCGGTTGCCGATTCAGTGCGCTCTGACCTACCCCCAGCGCCTGCCGATGGGCAGGCCCAAGCGGCTCGATCTCGGCCGCCTTGGCTCCCTGAGCTTCTGCCAGCCCGACCCGCGGCGTTTCCCCTGCCTGGGCCTCGCCCTGGAGGCTGGTCGCCGCGGCGGCACCTTCCCTGCCGTGATGGCCGCCGCCGACGAGGTGGCGGTGGACCACTTCCTGGGCGGCCACATCACTTTCTTGGACATCGCCAAGGTGATGGAGGCCGCTCTCTCCGCCCACCCGGGGGTATCCGACCCCAGCCTAGAGGAGGTGCTGGCTGCTGACACCTGGGCCCGCCAGTGGGCGGAGGACTGGCTCAGGGCCAGGGCCTGATCATGTTCCTACAAGCGATCCTGCCGTTCGTTGGCATCCTCATTGGCCTCATCGTCGCCCATGAGCTGGGGCACTTTGTCGTCGCCAAGCTCACCGGCGTACGAGTGCTGGAGGCCGGCCTGGGCTATCCGCCCCGCATATGGGGCAAGGAGTTCCACGGCACAATCTACTCCATCAACGCCCTCCCCCTGGGCGGCTTCGTGCGCATGATGGGAGAGGAGGACCCCAGCGATCCCGCCAGCCTGGCAGCCAAGCCCGCCTGGGCGCGCCTGCTCGTCCTCGCCGCCGGTTCTGGCATGAACTTTGCCCTGCCCTTCATTCTGTTCACCATCAGCTTCATGATCCCCCGCGACGTGCCCGTCGGCCTAACCCAGATCGCTCAGGTCATGGACAACTCACCCGCCCAGGAGGCTGGCCTTCAGCAGGGCGACATCATATTCACCATCAATGGCCACGAGGTGCGCAACACCCAGGACGTGAGCACCCAGATCCGCCTCAACCTGGGCGAGACAGTGAGCATTCTGGTCAAGCACGAGGGCGAGTTCAACGTGGTCCCCGTCCACGCTCGCTGGGATCCCCCCACCTATGTCGACGAGGAGGGCAACAAAGCGCGGCAGGGCCCGACCGGTATCATAGTAGCCTCTCTTTACCCTGGAATGACCGAATCGGAATCCTTCCCCTTGTGGGAAGCCTTCCCCAAGAGCATCGATAAAACCACCCAGGTCCTAACCCTAGCCCGCAACGAGATCATCTCCTGGATCAAGGGAGGTGGCACACCACAGGTGACCGGGCCGGTGGGCATAGCCCAGGTCACCGGCGAAGTGGTGGAGGAGGAGGGATACCGGCCCCTGCTGGATTTCGCCGCCCTTCTGAGCATCAACCTGGCCATCATCAACATCCTGCCCCTGCCCATGCTGGACGGCGGCCGCATCGTGTTCGTGCTGCTGGAGGTCGTCAGGCGAGGCAAGCGCGTCGCCCCCGAGAAGGAGGCCTTGGTGCACTTCATTGGCCTCACGCTGATCATCGCCCTTGCCATCGTCATCACCTACTTCGACGTGCTGAGGGTGCTGCGGGGCGAGAGCCTCTTCCGATGATGCAGATACGCCGCCGCCAGTCCAAGCCCGTGTGGGTGGGCGGCGTTCAGGTTGGCGGCGACGCCCCCATCGTCGTCCAGTCGATGACCAACACCAACACCGCCGACGCTCAGGCCACCCTCCGCCAGGCCCACGAGCTGGCCGAGCTGGGCTGCGAGATCATCCGGGTGGCTGTGCCCGACCGTCATGCAGCCGCCGCCCTGCCAGAGATCGTCGGCCACTCGCCGATCCCCGTCGTGGCCGACATCCACTACGACTATCGCCTGGCGATCGCCGCCCTGAGGGCAGGCGTCCACGGCCTGCGCCTCAACCCCGGCAACATCCGCGACCCCCAGAAGGTGCGAACGGTGGTGCG
>JALHUG010000053.1 GCA_022866185.1 Dehalococcoidia bacterium | reverse complement strand
CCAGGAGTTGGCGCAACGCCCGAAGCTGTGGCGACGCTGTGTCGCGTGTGCGTGCCCAGGAGCAAAAGAGAAGAAGCTGGGACACACGTTCCGGGTGGCCGGCCGCGTAGGCGACGGCCACCGGCCCTGCGTAAGTCATCCCGAACAGAGTGAACCTCTCCAGGCGCAGGCGGTCGACCACCGCCTCCAGGTCGAGCACGTGAGCTTCGAGGGAGTAGTCGGTCACGTCGCGGTCGGACAGCCCCGATCCCCTACCGTCGTACCGGACGAGCTTTCTCTTCTCCGACAGCCGCTCATACCAGCGGCGCGCCTCAGGTATCTGCCACTCCAGCTGGATATTGCTGAGCGGCATCGTCGGCATCGCCACTAAGGGCGTGCCTTCCCCTAGCGTCCAGAAGGCGATGCTCACCCCGTCGGTGGTCTGCGCGTACTGGATGCGCGGCTCCATCACCCCTACTCCCGCCAGCGCACCTCATACAGGCGCACAGGCTCCTCGAACCCCCGCAACTCGACCTCGCCCCGGTCCGCGAACAGGAACCCTTTGCCCGCCACCAACTGCCGCACCACGTCCGAGGCCAGGATCTCCCCACCCTCCGCCTTCGCCGCAATGCGGGCCGCCATGTTCACCGCCGTCCCGAACAGGTCCTTCTCCTCCGCTATCGGCTCCCCGGCGTTCAGCCCAATGCGCACGCGGATAGCCTCGGTAGGGGCGCTGCTCGCTGCGCCCTCGGGCGGGGCAAGCCCCGCCCCTACGCCGGCGTTCCAGGCGGCGAAGGCCCTCTGCATGGCGATGGCGGACTCCACCGCCCAGGTGGCTGAAGGGAAGGAGGCCATGATGCCATCGCCGGTGTGCTTGATCTCCGAGCCGCCGTGAGACCGCAGGGCCTCTCGCACGATGCGCTCGTGCGCCCGCAGCACCTCTCGCGCCTTCGCGTCCCCTAGCCGTTCGGTCAGCGCCGTGGAGCCCTCTACGTCTGTGAACAGGATGGTGCGAAAGGCACCGGCAGCCGGCGCCTCTGGCGCCGCCGGAACTTCCTCGGCCTCGCCCATGAACTGGCTGATGGCTCTCAGCACCGCCGCGGTGTCGCCCAAGAAGATCGCCCCGGAATCCCCTTCCAGGAGAGCCAGGCGGGCGTTCGGTATCCGAGAGGCAAGCCCGCGGGCGATGTCCACGCTGAGCCAAGAGAGCTGTCGGCGGTGAAGCACTAGGGTTGGCGCCATCACCTGCGGCAGCATGGCCGCAACGTCAAACTCGCCGAACGCGACAAGCGCCTTCTTCATCGTCTCGTGCGTGATGCATTCGCGCATTAGCGCGGCATAGCGATGCGCTGGCTCGCCTTCCGACCACCCCAGCAGGGTATGCGCCACCGCCTCGATGTACAGATGCCAATCCGTATCTCTCATTCGGGCCAACGCCCGAAGCTGCGGCGATGCCGCCTAGCGCGTCACTGCCCAGGAGTTCCACAGCACAAGGTGCGAGACGCGCTCCGGGTGGCGAGCCGCGTAGGCAATTCCCGCCGGCCCGGCATGAATACTGCTCAGCAGGACAAATCTTTCCAGGCCCAGGCGGTCCACCACCGCCTCCAGGTCCAGCACCTGCGCGTCCAGCGAGAAGTCATCCACGTCCCGGTCCGACAGGCCGGCCCCCCTGCAGTCGTACCGCACCACCTTCCTTCTCTGCGTCAGGAACTCATACCAGCGCCGCCACTCGGGGAACTGCCACTCCATCTGGATGTGGCTGACCGGAATCGTCGGCATCTCCACTAAGGGCGTGCCCTCGCCGAGCTCCCAGAAGGGGATGCTCACCCCGTCAGCAGTCCGGGCGTATTGGATACGCGGCTCCATCACCCCTCCTCTCGCCACCGCACCTCGTACAGGCGCGCGGGCTCCTCGAACCCCCGAAGGGCTACTGCGCCCAGGTCCGAGAACAGGAATCCCTTGCCTGCCGCAAGTTCTCGGACGACGATCGGGGCCAGAATCTCACCGGGGTCGGCGTGGGCGCATCTACGGGCAGCCAGTTGGACTGCGGTGCCGAACAGGTCTTTCTCCTCGGCTACCGGCTCCCCCGCGTTGAGGCCGATGCGCACGCGGATAGCCTCGGTAGGGGCGCTGCTCGCTACGCCCTCGGGCGGGGCAAGCCCCGCCCCTACGCCGGCGTTCCAGTCGGCGAAGGCCCTCTGGATGGCGATGGCGCACTCCAGGGCCCGCGTGGCCGAGAAGAAGGAGGCCATAATGCCGTCGCCGGTGTGCTTGATCTCGGAGCCAGTGTGCGCCTTTAGGGCGTCGCGGACGATCCGGTTGTGCGTGCGCAGTACCTCCTGGGCTTTGGCATCGCCTAGGCGCTGCGTGAGCGATGTGGAGCCCTCCATGTCGGTGAAGAGGATGGTGACAAGGCCGCCTGCTTGTCTTGATGGCTCAGGCGCGGCCGCTGCGCCCTCCTCACCCTCACCCAAGAACTCGTAGATGGCCTTCGCCATGACCGCCCCGACAGCTTCGTTGGGCAGGAAAATATGATTTCTGCCGTCCAGGGGGAGGAAGCGGGCCCCTGGTATCCCGGTTGCCAGCTCACGGCCCGACTCAAAGGGCACGACGGCGTCACCCCGACGGTGAATTACCAGGGTGGGCATTGTCACCTGTGGTAGGAGCGGCCTCACGTCGACGTCCAGCACGGCAGCAAAAAGGTCCACAACATTGTCGCCGGACGCGGAGACTCGCTGCAATTCGTTGAAGGCTCGAATAGCGTCAATGTCGGCGTCCGGCATGAACAGACTCGTGAAGAACTGGCGGAACGCCGGCACATCGCTGCCCCACCCCTGGCGGACTAGCGTAGTCATAGCTTCAAACTGTTGACGGCCCTCCTCCGTATCCACCCACCACCCCATGCGGGCGAACGAGCCGTAGAGTATGAGGTGGCCCACCCGCTCCGGGTGGCGCACGGCGTAGGTGATGGCCGTTGGCCCGCCCTGAGAGACCCCGTACAGGGCGAAGCGTTCAAGGCCCAGGGCGTCAACCACCGCTTCCAGGTCGCGCACCTGGGCTTCCAGGGAGTAGTCGCTCACTCGCCGGTCCGACAACCCCATGCCGCGTCCGTCGTAGAGGACGAACAGATACCGTGTCGAGATGGCATCGATGAAGGGCCGCCGCAGGGGGTTCTCCCACTCACACTCCAGATGGGTGAGCCAACCCAGGCAGCGAACCAAGGGCGGCCCCTGGCCCACGGTGGCGTAGGCTATGCGCGTCCCATCCGAGCTGGTGCAGAAGCGGATATGTTGTTCCATAGCGGCACTATCCTACACTAAGGGCAT
>JALHUG010000052.1 GCA_022866185.1 Dehalococcoidia bacterium | reverse complement strand
CTGAAGTCTGCCGTCTGGCCGTGTTAACTTATTGGGGAGATGACAGAGCATCGCGTATCGACCTCCTAGCGGAAAAGGGTAGGCCCGGTCTGTGGGAGTCCCCTCCCCGCCAGGCCGGCGGCCGGGCCTGCCCCCAACCCGCCGCCCATCGCCCTCGTCCGCCCCTTCCCCAGCGACCGCCGCTTCGCCTCAGGTATCGACGACTGCCCCCGCCGCGGGTAAACTAGACATCGTGGACACTCGGACCTCCATCGACCGATTTGCCGGTGCCGGCGGTGCCACAGCTGGGCTTTTCCTCGCTGGCTGCGACATCCGTCTCGCGGTCGAGCGTGACAAAGACGCCGCCGCCACCTACTCAGCCAACTTCCCCGGCGTCCAGCTCCTTTCCGAGGCCATAGAGACCTATACTCCGTCCTACATCCTCGAGAAAGCTGGCCTTCAGCCCGGCAGCCTGGACATTCTCTCGGCCTGCCCCCCCTGCCAAGGCTTCTCCACGCTCGGAAAGTGCGACCCGGACGACGACCGCAACGACTACGTCCAAACGGTCGAAGCCCTGGTGGAGAACCTCCGCCCTCGCGCTCTTATTCTCGAGAATGTTCCCGGCCTTGATCACGACCCCCGCTCATCACGCCTCAAGGCCTCGCTGCACAGCATCGGCTACGGGGTCGGCTCGTGGGTGCTCGACGCCACCGAGTTCTGCGTTCCCCAGCGAAGAAGACGATTCGTGCTCATTGCGGTCTCAGGGCTGACCAACGACGAAATAGCTGACCCCCGCTCCAGCTACCGCTGCGCCGACTGGCCGGACCATCCCCACACGGTCAGGGACATCCTCCACGCCCTCGGACCGCCAACCGCTGGCGAGTCGCTACACGCAGCGCGCAACCTGCCGCCCCCCATCCTACGCCGTGTCCGAGCCGTGCCCCACGACGGTGGCAGCCGCAAAGACCTACCCGAATCCCTACAACTCGAATGCCACAAACGCCTCAGTCAGCGCGGTGCGGCCAGCGTCTACGGCCGCATGGCCTGGGACGAGCCAGCACCCACCATTACGACCCGCTGCACCACCCCCGCCTGCGGCCGGTTTCTGCATCCGGAGCAGGATCGCCCCATCACCCTGCGCGAAGCCGCAGCGTTTCAAACGTTCCCGCCCACCTTCTGCTGGAAGGGCGGTGTCATGCACATAGCCAGGCAGATTGGCAACGCAGTGCCCGTGCGGCTTGCCCACCTCTTGACTCTCCATACGATCAGACTGATCCGGCTCGCCGAAGGGCGTTCCGTATCCTCACAACAGCTCGGCCCGGATCCCTCTCCACCTCGAAGTCCCAAAACCGCAACACCTGCCATCCCATCCGTCTGAGCTGCCGCGACACGCGCCGATCCCGCCGCCTGTTGCGGTCGATCTTCTTGAGCCAGTAGTCACTCATTTTGGTCTCGGGGAACTTCCGCGGGTGCCCGTGCCAGAACGCGCCGTCCACGAACACGGCGACGCGCCACCGGGTAAACGCGATGTCTGGCGCCCCCGGCAGCGTTCTATGGTTCACGCGGTATCCGACAAGCCCTTCTTTCCTAAGGGCCCGGCGGAGCGCCATCTCCGCCGATGTCCCCTCGTGGCGAACCGCCGCCATGCGCCGCGAAGTGCTTTCTACGCTTTCCATGGCTTACATTGTATAATAACCCCGTGGAGCCACTACGCCTCAGATTCTTGGGCGCGCTCGTGGAAGAGCTTGGCAGGCGCATGTATCCCAGCCTCACAGCGACCATCGCGGAACTCATTTCGAATGCTTGGGATGCAGACGCTGAGAACGTGTGGGTAGAGATACCTTTCGGCCAACCCTGGACCACGGCCAGCCGCATCGTAGTCACCGACGACGGCAACGGCATGACCAGGCAGGAGGCCGCCAGTAGATACTTAATAGTCGGGGTCAAGCGCCGCATCGACGGAAAAGATCTCTCTGACCGCAAGAAGCGCAAGGTTCACGGACGCAAGGGCATCGGTAAACTCGCCGCCTTTGGCACTGCCGATGTCCTCCGGCTCACCACCAAGTCGGCGCAAACGGGCGAAATCACTGCGTTCGCTCTCGACTACGAAGAGATTCGGAAGACCCAGCCCGGAGCCGATGTTTCCGTCTCAGAAACCGACGCTCCACCCCCCCTAACCCCTCCCGATGGCGCCCAACTCGAGCACGGGACCCGCATAGAGCTGTCCCGCCTCAACCTCACCCAACCCCTCTCCGAAGAGCGCTTCATCCAGTCGATGAGCCGCCGTTTCGCCCTCGCCGCCACCGAGATGGCCGTACTAGTAAACGGCAAGCCCTTGGAACGCTTCGAAGTGCCCACTAGGTTCCGCTTTCCACCAGACGCCCTGCCAGACGGAGCCGCCACCGAAGGCGACCTCGCCCTAGAGACCATCGACGGCAAGCAGGTTCGCTGGTGGCTGGGCTTCACGCCGCGTCCTATCGAGGAGGAGGAGCTCCGAGGAGTGGCGGTCATTGCCCGCGGCAAAATGGCGCAACGCCCTTTCATGTTCCATCGTGGGCGCGGCGTGGCCGGTCAGTTGGGACAGGAGTACTTGGTGGGCGAGGTGTTCGCGGACTGGATCGATGACGACCCCGACATCACCGGAGATCTGATCTCCACGAACCGCGCCGAGCTCATGTTTGAGGACCAGCGCCTCGCCAAGTTCCTGGACTGGGGTAAGGAGCGAGTCAACTGGGCCCTGCGGAAACGTGAGGAGTTCATCGAGCACGAGAACATCCAGAAACTCGACCTCTCGGCTGACATCCAGCGACATCTTTCCGATTTCACCCAGCCCGAACAGAGGGCCTTCCGGGCCATCGGGGCCAGGCTCGCAAAGATTCCGGAGATCGCACCCGAGCACGTCGAGGGGCTGATGGGCGACCTCCTCGCCGGGCACTCCGACAAGGCCGTCAGGGAAATGATAGACGCTATCAACGCTGCTCAACCCGACCAGCAGGATCTCATCTGGCCGTTGGTCGCCGAGTTTGGCCTGATTGACGCCAGGCGCCTCAAGTCCATCATTGAGGCCAGGCTCGCAGTCATAGCCAAGCTTCGCGCACTCGTCCAGGGCGGCGCGAGAGAGGTCCCCGAGATACATCAGCACATCAAGGCCAACTACTGGTTGATAGACCCCCGGTGGCAACTAATGGACGACGAGGTCGGGCTCACCAAGCTACTTGAGAGCCACTTCAAGCTGAACCGACCCAGCGCTCGGGGCGAGCGGCTCGACTTCGTCTACTGCCTGGCACCTGCCACCTCTGCTCCCCGCGATGTCGTCTTTCTCGTTGAGATCAAGCGCGGCACCGTCGAGAGCAGAGCCCCTCGCAAGGTCACGTCAAGCGAAATCCACAGGTTTCATGACTACTACGTTCATCTCGACGAGCAACTGAAAAAGGTCGACACCTACCCACCCTCATTGAGGGCAATCATGATAGCTGCTGACTACGAGCACGAGGCCCTTGGCGTGAAAGCCAGCCTTGAGCAAATCGGACTTCAATTCAGATCCTGGGATTCCGTCCTCGCCGAAACGGAACGCCTCCACTCTGGCTGGCTCCAGCTCTCCAAGACCCGCATTCAAACGGCCGGTCCCCCCGTCAACGGATAGCGTGCCACTTCCCCCTTCCACCTCTCCCCCGCCCGCCCTTACCATACACCCGTAGGGCCTGCCCTCATGCCGCACCCTTCAGGGTGCGGTACACCCACCCATCGAAAGGAGGCTCCCATGACCCATCCCCATACACCCGTAGGGGCGGCGCTTGCCCCGCCCACGACCTGCCACACACCCGAAGGGGCGGTGCTTGCCCCGCCCACTAACCGAAGGGGCGGCAAACGACCCGGCGCCGGCGCCCCCAAGGGCAACCTTAACGCTCTCAAGACCGGCAGCCGCTCCCAGCAGCTAAACATCGTCATCGAGGCGCTCCTCGCCAGCCCCACCATCCGGCGCGTCATGCTCAAGCT
>JALHUG010000051.1 GCA_022866185.1 Dehalococcoidia bacterium | reverse complement strand
GTGGGCGGGAGTAGCTCAGTGGCAGAGCTCCTGCCTTCCAAGCAGGTCACGCGGGTTCGATTCCCGTCTCCCGCCCCAGCGCCCACTAGACGTTACAACGCATGCAAGGCGAAGGCCGCCGCAGGGCGGCCTCCTGCTTTTCGGGCAGGCGGTCGGCGTTCGCCTTGTCTACTTCCAAACCATTTTGCACACCCGCTGGCGGCTCTTGATAGCGTTGAGCTGCCAACTCAGCGGAAGAAATGCTGACCTTTGGTCAGGGAGTGCTGGGTTTGAATCCCGCCCGCCCCTCCGACCCTGGCGGTCGAGCCATCATGGCCCCCACAAAGACGCCAGCAAGCCAGTGTCCGCACGGGCAGGCAGTTTGAGGCTTTCGAAAGGGTTGAGTTTCCCCCAGCCACTTGTCATAAAAGCCTTGCTACCATCTTGTCGCTTTGTTATGGTGCGTCCGGCCACTGAGGACGGCTGTTTGTCTTCCGTCTTGCCATGAGAGGGAAGCTGATATGAAGGAGGCGGCGGTAGCCTGATGAGGCCTGATCTGTGTGTAGAGCGTGGAGACGCTGGGGTGTTTGGGCCGACGTTGAGGACATTCTGCCCTTGGGGAAAGGGGCTGGATTGCCTGACTCCTCTTGCCACCACACGGACAGACTATGGGCAGCCCAGAATTGACCCTCCGGCGTTTCGCGTGGCGGCCTCGATGCTGTAACGACATTCGGCGAAGGATCGTCTAAACCTTGGGAAGACATAACCGAGACGAGGAGACCAGCCCGACAAGCAGCTCCTCGTCCCGGTGAGATGGCTGCCCCCTGTATGGAAGCAGCATAATGACATTTTATCATAAAGCTATCGGGGCGGGTTTCCGCCTTCGTGTCGTTCTTGCTCTTCTACTGGGCTTTGTGGTCGTGATGGCGGTGCCGGTCCAGGCCTCGCCGACGAAGAACTCCAATGGGCTGGTCGGCTTGGGGAAGACGCAGAACCCCGGCGTCAGCCATCAGGTTTCAGACCAGGCATCCATGTCTTCACCAGAGGCGGCAGGCCGCCAGGGGCTTGCCAGCACGGGCGGCTCAAGTGTCGCGCAAAGTGTCCTGTGGCAGGCGGGGCGGCAAGCGTTGACGGCCCGGGTCGTGCCCACCGCTCCCTCCAACGTGGCGGCCACCTGGAGCGGTACAGCCGTCAAGGTCACTTGGAGGGACAATGCCAGTAACGAGACTGGCTATGAACTCCTGCGCTGCGCCCGCACGTCTTCCTCTTGCCTCTATCGAACCGCTGCAAAGCTCGGAGCTAACGCCACCCAGTACGAGGAAACGGGTCTGACCGCCGGGACCTACCGCTATCGCGTCCGCGCCTGCAACGGCAATCGCTGCTCGCCCTACGTTCAGAGTGGCGACGTCGTTGTCGGTACTGACCCCTCCGATGACCCCAAAAACGCGACCCCGATCCCGACGCGCACACCCACGCCCACACCGATCCCGACGCGCACACCCACGCCCACACCGACGCCCACACCGACACTGGCCCCGACACTCACACCCACGCCGACGGCGATCCCTACACCCACGCCCATACCTAGCGCGACCCCAGGGATCGCCCCCCCTATCGCCTCGCCTTTCGTCACCAGGCAGGGAACGGGCCTGTCCTTCGGGGGCCAGCCCTTCCGCTTCGTCGGAGTCAATCGCTACAATCTTCTCGCCATAAACCCTCCGGGCGGTTCCTACAGAGGATGTGGTGATAGCTGGACGGATGATCAGCTAGCGGAGTGGTTCTCCGAGGTGGATCGCCTGGGCGTTACTGCCGTGCGCTTCTGGGTCTTCCAGAGGTTCACCGACTCCGGCGCGGACTTCAGCCAGTTGGACAAACTCCTATCGCTCGCCGGCGAGCGCGGCATCAAGCTTGTCCCGGTTCTGGAAAACCCATGGAGTGCCTGCACGGCCGGCGGCTATAAGTACGACACCTGGTATCAGAGCGGCTACCTCTCACCTTATGACGGCTACCCGATCTCCTACAAGGACTACGTCGGCCGGATCGTCTCCCGGTACAAGGACGACCGGCGCATCCTCATGTGGCAACTGATGAACGAGGCGGAGAGCGAGGACGCGTCCGGCAACTCAGACGCTCAGGCTCTCTACAACTTTGCCCTCGACATGTCGGCCTACGTGAAGTCTATCGACCCCAATCACTTGGTGAGTCTGGGCACCATGGGAGGCGGCCAGCCCGGCGCCCAGGGGAGCGACTACAGGTGGATCCACTCTATCCCCAGCATTGACCTGCTGGAGTATCACGACTACGGCAGTGATACGGAGCCTCTGCCCAGCGATGGCTGGAACCGGCTCAAAGAGCGGTTGGATGATGCTGGTGCCTTGAACAAGCCCCTATTCATAGGGGAAGCAGGTATCAAGAGCAACTGCAGCGAGCCGGATTGCTTCAGCCCCGACCAACGCGCGGCTCTCTTCGATGCAAAGATGAGGGCCGCCTTTGACAACGGCGTCAGCGGCTACATGATCTGGAGCTACCGGGACGCCGTGGAGCCGCCCACCGAGTACATGTTCACTCTGAGTGACCCCCTGGCGGCCATCGTTCAGCAGCTTGCCTCGCTGGTAGGATGATCCCTGTTTCCTGATGACGCCTGGGCTCTTCGGAAAGGGATCGTTGCAGTCTAGGGGCTCTTTGTCCGATAGAACTCGCTGATGACTGCCTCTGCCGGCTTCCCCCAGGGGCTGAAATCTGTGCGGGGATCACCCTTCATGGGGTCCTCGCTGGGGGTGACCACCCACACGTAGCAACCCCGAATGAAAGGCCTATCGGTGGCGATGAAACCGGCCCGGTAGTAGTTAGCCTGCGCCGTTAGGTCCTGCTCAGTGGCCGGGGAGTCTCCACCCCAGTCCCAGGCGCGCTTTTCGGCGCCCGCTTCGGCAGCCATTCCGAACTCCGACAGGATGACGGGCTTGCCCCAAGTGTCGTGGGCGCTCTGGATGATATCTAGGGGAGCGCCCACATCGGTCTCACGGCTCCAGGCCGAGACCATTTCCTCCACGCTCGGCGTGTCCGACACGTCCAGATAGAAATAGGCGTCGATGGCGATAACGTCGACGTCTCCCCAAAAAGTGACCCGGCTCAACTCATCCCAGTTGGCGCTGTAGGTCACCTGCCCTGCATAGACTTCGCGAACCTTAGCGATGAGGCTGCGCCACTCCTCGGGTTGACTTGTCGCCAGCGAGACCAACTCCACCCCCACCGAGAGAGTCTCCACCTTCTCCTCTTCGGCCAGCCTGGCGTAGTGCAGGATGAGATCCCCATAGTTGTTGAACCACGTGGGGATGGAGCTCGGCCTCAGCGTTCCCCTCCAGTCGTAAGGGCTCCCCTGAGTGAGGATGCCTACATCCAACAGCGGCCTCAGAAAGACCGTGAAGCCCATCCGATGGGCCTGGGAAATGGCGAAGCGCAGATCCTGGTCGGAAGGTGTGCGCTCAGAGGCGAACACCTGGTTGGAGGTAGCACCATCGGTGAAGATAGGGAAATTCAGGCACACGGCATTCACTCCCCGTTCGGCCAGGTAGTTGTACCAGCGGTTGATATCCTCTTCCCAGCCCTCGTCAGACCTGTAGAGCAGAATGGCAGCCCCTGCCTGGAAACTATCGGGGTTGAGACGGCGCTTCTCCACGGTAGGCTCCGGTGTGGCGGTTGCCGTCGGCTGCGTACTCCTTTCAGCGGTGAGTTTGCCGCTGTCATCGGCAACTGGCGTGGCAGTCGCAGGCGGTGGACTGCCGTCAGTGTCCCGGCCATCTGTCCTCATGGCCACTATGGTCAGAGCGATGCCAGCGGCAACCAGAAGCGGCACCACGTGCAGGATTCGTCTGGTCAAGGAGACTCTCCGCTGACAGCGGACGGAGGCCAAACCTCGTCATTCCGCCGGTAGATGGTCACGCCTCGGCTGTCGAACACCTTCGCGTAGTTCTCGCTGATAGTTGGCGAGTCATGAAGACGGCGAAAAACATCGTCCTCCGTCAGCTCCAGTTGCTCTCCCACCATGACGACCCAGCGGACATAGGGGGTGGGGTCCTCTAGAGCATCCGTCCACAGATGCTGATTGCCGTCGTGGACAAATTCTTTGATAGGGAGCCCCGACTCGTGGATTAGGAAAACGACCC
>JALHUG010000050.1 GCA_022866185.1 Dehalococcoidia bacterium | reverse complement strand
CCTTCCTCCTCGTGCCCCTCCTGGTCTGCCTGGTCTCAAGCGACCTCACCGACCTGCTGGCCTCCCAGAAAAGGGAGACGGCCGGCCTCCTGGGTGCCGCCCTGATGATCCTCCTCCTGGGCCTCCTGGACGACTTGCGGGAGGTGGATTTCAAGATCAAGTTCCTGGTGCAGACGGCAGCGGCGGCGCTGGTGTTCGTGATCGGCTACCGCATAGAGGACGTGGCCCTGCCCTGGGGCGCCACCTTCTCCCTGGGATGGGCCGCCCCCGTGCTGACCATCCTCTGGCTGGTGTTCCTGACCAACGCCATGAACCTGATCGATGGCAAAGATGGGATAGCGGCGGGGGTAGCGATCATCGTGGCCATTCCCCTGGCCTTCATCGCCGCCGACGTGGACAACCCCCTGGTGGCCGCTCAGTTGGTGGCGATAGCGGGAGCCTGTGCTGGCTTCCTCCCCTTCAACCTGCCGGTGGCCTCGCGCCTGCTGGGAGATTCAGGGGCGTTGTTGCTGGGCTTCCTGCTGGCGACTCTGGCCATTGAGGGCTCCATCGGTGTCAGCGGCAGCATGTTCATCAGCGTGCCCGTTGTCGCCCTGGGCTTTCCCATCCTGGACACGCTCCTCGCTTTTGTGCGGCGGCTGGCGGACCTGAGACACCCCTTCGTTCCCGACCTCGATCACATCCAGCATCGGCTGGAGCAAAGGGGATTGAGCGACAGGGCCGTCGTGGTCTCCCTCTACGCCCTGTGCATCCTTTTCTCGGGGGCAGCGCTCACCATCCACTACCTCGAGGCAACCGGAGCCGAGTTCCTGGCCTTCTTTGCCTTCGGCGCTGCTATCACCGCCGTCCTCTTCCGATTGGGCTACGCCCGCTCCCTGTGGAACAGCGTCTCGCTGGTGTCCCTAAGGGGTGCCCTCGCCTCCGCCGTCGGTCTCCGACGCCACCCATCGCCACCCGAGTCGGACGAGCGGGACAACGCCTACGAGGACCGCCCTCTCCCCGCCAGCAAGCGTCGCCCGTTCTGAAGCACCAGTTGATAGCCACAGCGGGCGCCAATGCCCGCCAGGGTCAGCCCGTCCACCAGAGGATCGCTGCCCATGTGCTTGCGATAGTAGCGCCACATGCTGCGGTGCCACTGGAGGATGCTCCTGTTGGGGAGGGTATCGCTGCTCATGCCGATGTGGTGGGTTACCACTGCCTGGGGGAAGTAGACCACTCGATAGCCGCCCTGGTGAGCCCGATAGCAAATGTCCACGTCCTCGATGTACATGAAGAAGCCCTCGTCCAGGGGGCCGATGTCGTCCAGCATCTGGCGGCGGAGGAGCATGCAGGCCCCCGACAGCCAGTCCACCTCGGCGATGCTGTCATGCTTCCAGTCGGACATCAGGTAGCGGCTGGAGAAGCGATTGCGGGGTAGGAGGCGGGTGATGATGGACTGGCGATTGAACAGGCCGGTCAGATGGCTGGGGAAGCGGCGGCAGGAGAGCTGCAAGGAGCCATCGCTGTTGAGCAGCTTGGGGCCGAGGATGCCCACCTGCGGCTCCTGGCGGCAGTAGGCAACCATAGAGGCGAAGGCGTTGCTGGCGATCTCCGTGTCGGGGTTCAGGAGGAGAACGAACTCGCCCTTGGCCTGGGCGATACCCCGATTGCAGGCGGCGGCGAAGCCCAGGTTGGCGGGGCAGCCGATAAGGATGGCTTGGGGGAACTCGCTCTCCACCATCTGGACGCTTCCGTCCCGCGAGGCATTGTCCAGCACGATCACCTCGTAGGCAATGGTCTGCGTGTGTTCGAACAGCGAGCCCAGGCAGCGCCGCAGGTAGTCCCTGGCGTTGAAGCTAACGATGACGACGGATAGGTCCACTGGCTAGCCCCTCGCTGAGCTCAGGGCCGCCTCATAGACGCCCACCGTCCCGCGCGCCGTCCGCTGCCAAGAGAACTGGCTGGCCCGCTCCAGGCCCTGCCGGCGCAAGCGGGAGCGCAGGCGCTTGTCAGCCAATGCCCTGGCCGTGGCCTCGGCCAAAGCATCCACGTCCGAAGGGTTCACCAGAAGGGCAGCCCCGTTCAACACCTCCGCCAGAGCGGGCGCGTTGGAGGCCACCACCGGCAGGCCGCAGGCCATCGCCTCCAGGGGCGGCAGGCCAAAGCCTTCGTACAGCGATGGGAAGACGAACAGGTCGGCCATACTGTAGACCGCCGCCAGATCGTCGGCGGGCACGTAGCCGACGAAGCGCACGTCCTCCCTCAAGCCCAGGCCATCCACCAGCCGAAACAGCTTCTCGTACATCCAGCCCTTCTGCCCCGCGATAACCAGCCCCTGCTCCAGGCCCCGACCCTTGAGCCGGTGGAAGGCGCGCACCAGCGTCGCCTGGTTCTTGCCCGGCTCCAGCGTGCCCACGTTCAGGATGAACCTGGACGGCAGCCCGTATCTGTCGCGAACCGCCTCCATCCTAGCCGAATCCTCTATCGGGAGAAAGCCAGGCCCCGGCGCCAGAGGCACCACCCGTACCCTTTCTGCCGACAGGCGTAGATGGCGCACGACATCGCCCTTCACCGTCTCGGAGACGGCGATGGCCAAGTCGGCCAGGCGGGCGCCAGCGTGGCTCGCCCCCTGAAAGTAGAGCCGACGCAGGATGGGATAGCGCTGGGGCAGGAGAAAGAACGTCACATCGTGGAAGGTGACCACCCGCCGCCAGCGGCCAGGCGCCAGCGGCGTCGTGTAGTGAGGCGAATGGAGCACGTCCACCCCCAGGCGGCGAAGATGCAAGGGCAGCATCGCCTGCTCCCACAGCATTCTGGCCAGCCGCGAGGGGAGGTCCACGGGCACCAGTTGGAAGCCATCCCTCTCCAGGCTGCGCCGATCGAAGGTCCCGGGTTTGGCGAGGACAAAGTAGGTGTTATCCCTGTCCACTTGGGCCAAGGCCTGCACCAGATTGCAGATGTAGGTGCCAGCACCCGCTCTTTGGCGGGGAACCGAGGTGGCGTCGATGGCAATACGCACGCTCCAGTGCCCCCTTAACGAAAGTAGGCCAACTCGTGTGTGCGCCCCAGGCGGCCGCGGCAGAAATCGGCGATGCCCAGGAGCATGGCCCTCAGTTGTCTCCCCCGGCGCCTGACAAGATACGCCACGCAGTAGCCAACACGAGTCGCCAAGAAGTAGGCCAGGAATAGCGCAAAGCGGGGGCAGGAGGAGTGCTTCCTCATGAGATAGAGACGATTGCGGGTGGCGTAGTAGACCTTGAACGGCGATTCCACGCCACCGCTGGAGGCCGCCTTGTGGTGCTGGATGACAGCCGCCGGATTGAGGCGCAGGCGATAGCCTGCCGCCTTGGCCCGCGCCACGAAGTCGAAATCGTCGTAGTACATGAAGAAGCGCTCGTCCATAAGGCCGATGTCGTGGAAGACGGCGACGGGCACCAGCAGGCAGCACAGGCTGGCCATGCTCACCTCGCGCTGCCGCTCGAAGCCAGGCGGCTCCGGCTTGCCGTAGAGCCAGCCCCGCCAGACGCCTCGCCACCAATCGAAGTCGCCCACCGTATCGTCGAGCAAGCCCGGCCGGCCGTAGAGATAGGTCTTGGGGGCGGCCATCGTCCGCTCGTCGGCGCTCTCCACCAGGCGATCCAGGAAATCGTGGCTCACCACCGTATCGTTGTTCAGGAAGAGGATGTAATCGAAGGGATGCTCCAGGCAGTAGCGGATGCCCACGTTGTGGCCGCCAGTGATGCCCAGGTTCTCTTCATTGCGCATCAGCACCGCCTGCGGGAACCGCCGCGATATCTCCTCGGGCGAGCCGTCGTCAGAGCCATTGTCCACCACCACCAGCCGGCGGTTGGGATAGGCTACCGCCTGCAACGAGGCCAGGAAGCCCTCGATGTAGGGTCTGCTGTTGTAGTTGATGGTGAGGATGGCCACGGAGGGAAGACTCCCGTCCTGAGTGGCCATGGGCGACCCCCTAGCGACCGGCCCTGGCCGGGGCGGTGAGGAAATACTCCTGCAGCGCCTCCTGCCAGGGACGGAGAGCGATGCCCAAGGCTGCCGCCGCCCGATTGGCCAGCTCCGAATAGGGCGGCTTGCGGTAGGGTGCGCCATAGTCGGCCTGGACGACCGGACGCAGTGCCACATCGCCGCGGCCCGCCAGCTCCAGGAGCCGCTGGGCCCACTGGTAGCGGGAGCAGCAGCCGCTATTCGTCAGGTGATAGATGCCGTAGG
>JALHUG010000049.1 GCA_022866185.1 Dehalococcoidia bacterium | reverse complement strand
CCGGCATAGGCCTCCTCAATGTCCTCTCGGTGCTGGGCGTGCATGCTTAGCAGGCGGCCGATACGCTCTCGCTCAGCGCGGGTGCTGTTATGGACCAGGGAGCCCTGGCTAACCTTGCCAGAATAGACCCGAAAATAGGCCAAGCGCCCCACATACGGGTCGGCCACGATCTTGAAGGCCAGGGCGGCGAAGGGCTCATCGTCGGCAGCATGGCGCTCGATCGTCTCCCCCGTCTTGGGATGGACACCCTTGATGGGTGGCACGTCCACTGGTGACGGCAGGTAGTCGATCACCGCATCCAGCAGGGGCTGGACGCCCCGGTTGCGCAGGGCGCTGCCGCAGAGGACGGGGGTGATCACATTGGCCAGGGTGGCGCGGCGGACAGCCTTGTCCAGCTCGCTGGCTGATATGTGGCGCCCTTCCAGGTAGCTGATCAGGAGCTGGTCGTCCAGCTCGGCCACCGCCTCGATCAGCTCCTCCCGCCGTATCCTCGCTTCCGCCAGGGAGCTGATGATGAGCTCGCTTGCCCCTGGGGCCGCAGCGTCCGCCCCCACCAGAGCAGCCACGAACTCCTGAGGCCAGCCGTCGTGATCCTCGCCGTACTTGTTGGGCAGGGGAACCTTGACGGGATCCTCGTCCTTGTCAGCGGGGAAGAGCCAGGCCACCTCTTTTGCCAGGTCGATAACCCCCAGGTACTTGTCCTCCACGCCCAGGGGGATCTGGATGGGTAGCGGCCGCGCTACCAGCCTGTCGTGGATCATGCCCACCGTGCGCCAGAAGTCGGCCCCCATCCGGTCCATCTTGTTGACGAAGGAGATACGGGGGATGTGATAGCGATCGGCCTGGCGCCATACCGTCTCCGATTGGGACTGGACGCCGGCCACAGCGTCGAAGAGGACGATGCCGCCGTCCAAGACCCGCAGGCTACGTTCCACCTCCACCGTGAAGTCCACGTGGCCGGGCGTATCCACGATGTTGATCATGTGATCCGCCCATTCACAGGTGGTAGCGGCGGCGGTGATAGTGATCCCTCGCTCTCGCTCCTGGGACATCCAATCCATCACCGCCGTCCCCTCATCCACCTCGCCGATCTTGTATGTGCGGCCGCTGTAGAAGAGGATGCGCTCGGTAACGGTCGTCTTGCCCGCATCTATGTGGGCAATGATCCCTATGTTGCGAACCTTTTCGATGAGCACAGGCCTATTCATGGTTTTGTCTTCAGATCATCGGGAGAGAGAAAACGTTACGCGTTCATGGGTGCGACCGCCGCACAGCGGTTACCATCGGTAGTGGGCGAAGGCCCTATTAGCTTCAGCCATGCGGTGGGTGTCATCACGGCGCTTGATGGTGACGCCCTGGCCGCTGGCGGCATCCATGAGCTCAGCGGCTAGCCTCTCAGCCATGGGCCTCCCCTTGCGAGCACGTGCCGCTATCAAGAGCCAACGCACGGCTAATGCAAGCTGCCGCTCCGGCCGCACCTCCAGGGGGATCTGATAGGTGGCACCACCCACACGCCGAGGCCGCACCTCCAGAACAGGCATGGCATTGCGCATCGCCTGTTCGAATACCTCCACAGGGTTACGGCGAGCCCGCTGCTCGATGATGGCCAGAGTGCCGTACATGATCCGCTCGGCAGTACTCTTCCTGCCGCTCTTCATTAGCTTGTTTATGAACATCTGCAGCCAGACGCTATTGTGCTTGGCGTCAGGCGGTACCCGCCTTCGGACGACCCTGCCTCGCCTCGGCATCGCTCTGCCTGCCCTACCTGAGTTCCTCGCTGCGGCGGGTGCCGTACTTGCTGCGACCCCGCTTCCGCCCCACCACCCCTTGGGAATCGAGGGCACCGCGGATGATGTGATAGCGCACCCCCGGCAGGTCCTTCACTCGCCCTCCTCGGATGAGCACTACCGAGTGCTCCTGAAGGCTGTGCCCCTCGCCAGGGATGTAGGCGGTAACCTCCATCCCGTTGCTCAGACGCACGCGCGCCACCTTGCGCAGGGCGGAGTTGGGCTTCTTGGGGGTCACCGTCCGCACCTGGACGCAGACACCCCGCTTCTGAGGAGCCCCCTGCGCGCGCGTCACCCTATTCCTCAAGGCGTTGTAGGAAAAGCGCAGGGCTGGCGCCTTGGTCTTCTTGACCAGCTTCTTGCGCCCCCTTCGCACCAACTGATGGATGGTGGGCAAGTCGTCCCCCTTCAAAGACAGCGAAATAGGCCGAAAGCCTTATTCCTGAGCCAGTACGGCGGTGAGGCTTTCGCCCCTACTGTCCGCCGACCGTCGTCACTTTAGGGTCTTTCGACCTGTACGTATTTACGTAATGGCGTACATACGCAATGGACGTCAGACGCCAACGTTAGATTATATCAAAGTTCCGACGCTGTCAAGAGCGTGTACCCGTCCAGTAGCGTAACCTATTCTGTGTGAAAACGGGGGCGTACCCTTTGCAGCAGGCAAGAGAAGAGCAAGCTGTGAAAGGAGCACGCCCATGGCGAGCATAAAGGCTTTGGACACACTGACGCCAGCGGACCTGTGGCGGGAGGTGCCCCTTCAGCCGGAGGCTGATCCGCCTCTGGCAGAGGAGGAGGAGTTCTGGGAGGAGGCCGCAGAGCCGCCTACCATCCCGGCGGGGCGTTCGGCGTCCAGATCATGGCCAGCAGGGAGTCGCCCCGATCGCGGTTGACCTGTTCGAATACCTCCCACTCCCACGGTTCCACCTCGAACTCGATGATGGGGTAGCCAATGGCCTGACCGGAGCCGATGCAGACGAACGTCTCAGGGTCGAAGGCGTGATTGCCGTAGGCAGCGGCGATGGCTCGGCCTACCTCCTGCTGCCAGGGCGTCGGCCGCACCCCCGGCTTGGGGAGCAGCGTGGGGTGGCGGCCAAACCCGCGCAGGCTAGCGGGATGAGCCATGCGGCCGCAGGTCAGGCGGCGTGTATGCTCTGGCAGCTCGACGGCCGCAAACGTGAGGTACTCTAGCTCGCGGAAGAGGCCTCGCCGCCGGAATTGCGGCGCGATGCAGCAGATCCCCGCGAGGTTGACCACCTCCGCGGGCAGACGGGGCAGGTCCATGACCCGACATTCGCCAAGAGCGAAGCCAGCCGCCGTCCCCTCGTGCTCGGCCAGGGCGAGGTATCGCAGGGTCTCGAGCGCCTTCTCGAGATAGGCGCGGTTGGCCTGGCGATAGTTCATCTCGAAGAGGCCGAAGACCTTCTGAATGTCCTCCGACGATGCTTTGTCCGTCTCAACGACCTTGAAGTTCAATGAGGCGAGGTCGCGCTGGAACCTGTCGCGGTCGTCATCCCATGCCATCGCGTGGCTCACCGCCTATGCTGCCAGGCGAACGTTCCTCTGCGATCATCCGTCACTGGCGGGCTGCCTCCTCGTGCGCGCCGCGGCGCTAGGCCCGCGTTAGGCGACGCCTCTCGGCACGGCCGGGACCGCTCCCGCCGCGGGTGAGGATGTAGGCGACGGCAAGAGGAGTTACGACCATTATCGCCAGAGCGATGAGCTGAGCCGTGCGCAGGCCAGCAACGACGAGGTCGTCGCCCACCCAATAACCGCCGATGTCCTGTCCCCGCAGGAAGCTGATGCCAAAACGCATGGCAGAGTAGAGGAAGGCCCAGGCGAAGAAGATCATCCCGTCGCGCTTGAACACCCGCCGCAGCACGAACAGAAGCAGGGCGAAGATGATCAGGTCGCCCACTATCTCATAGGCAGTGACCGGCTGCTGAGCCAATTGAGGCGATACAGAAGAGTAGATGGGATAGCTGGGGCTGTCGGGGTGCGTGTAGACGAGGCCGATGGGCCAGTCGGTGGTCCTGGCGAAGATGTCGCCATTGAGCAAACAGCCGATGCGTCCCACGGCCATGCCCAGGATGGCACCGATGGCGGCCGCGTCGGCCATCGTCCCCCAGCGGGGCAGACGACGCCAGGCGGCGTAGGCCGCCGCGCCCAGAGTTCCGCCGAACAGGGCCCCGTAGATGGAGATGCCGCCGGTCTGGATGGCGAAAACCTCCGTAAGGTCGTGGCGGAAGTCGCCGAGGTGCTCCAGCACATAGAGAGCGCGCGCGCCGATGATCCCGCCGACGACGAGGGCCAGGGCCATGTTGTAGATGGTGTCCTCGTCGATGCCGGCCCGCCGGGCCAGGAAGGCCGCCATCAAGACGCCAACCACCACTCCCAAGGCGGTGAACAGTCCATGCCAGGTGATCTCCAGGCCAACGATCCCGAAGATCTCGGGGTCGATGCCGATCTTGATCACCAAAGGCCCCAAGGCGCTAAGAGCTTCCATCCTGCTCCTCCTCTTGCATAGCGTCGAGGAAGCTAGCCTCCGCCCCTAGCTTAGCCATCTCGCAGCGGAGGTCGACCAGGCGGCCCGGCACGCCTGCCAGACAGGCACGATCGCCCGTCATCTTGGCCCAAAGCCGCCTTGATACGTAGAAAAAGAGCCGACCATCGCGGATCAGCACGCGCGGGCCGGGCATCGTGTCGGTGAGGGCCCGCACCTCTCCTGTATACCACATTTCCACAGGCTAGATCACGCCCCTGGAGCTCAACCTCGGGGCCGAATTGGGGAAAGCTAAGGGGAGAATGCCTTCTCCCACAGACGGCGCATCTCGCCAGCGGAGAGGCCCTGCCCCAGATAGCCATCACCCACCCGTATCTCGAAGTGGAGATGGTTCTCAGCGTCGACGTCGCTGATGCCTTCCGGCGTCCCCGAGTTGCCCACGTGGCCCAGAACCTGCCCTGCTCTCACCACCACGCCCTTCGCAATCCCCGCCTCTACATCCATCAGGTGGCAATAGCGGGTGACGATGCCGTTGCCGTGGTCAACCCACACCTGCCGACCGCGCAGGCGGTCCAGAGTAGCGGCATCAGTGGAGCCTTGCTGTTGGCTGAGGGTCAGCATGGCATCCATCTCCTCAGCCGTGATGTCCTGATAGTCATGGTCAACGCGGATGACCACCCCCGTCTTGGCGGCCAGCACCGGCATTCCGCGGGCCACTGCCACGCAGCAGCGGCCTTCGTAGAAGTCGACCCCCTCATGAGTGCCCAAGCGATACTCCCGGGGAGCGTTGGGCATGAGGTCGTCCTCCTGGGGGAGGCAGGCGCCATCGATGGGGAAGTGGAAGCCGTGAATCACGGCTTCCAGAATGGGTGGCGTTGTAGGTCCAGCGGTAGGGGTGGGAGTCAGTGGGGTGAGGCCCTCGGTGGTGAGGCTCGCTTTCGGGCGGACAATGTGAATCTCCCTATCGTCGTGCTCGGACGACGACGTGCAAATCAAGCCCAGGACGACAGCCGCTGCCGCCGCCAGCACCACTAGAGCCAGGCCAGCCAGGTTACCCAGCGAGCGGATAGCCTTCCTCCTCCATGGCCTTCTCGATCGCCGCGAGCGTCACCAGCAAGGGATCATACCGAATTGTCACCTGTTTAGTCTGTGGGTTGCCGCCCAGAAACTCCACCCCCGCCAGCTTAGACAGAGCCTTGCGGATGGTGGCAATACAGTGGTCGCAGGAGATATCGGGCGCGGTCAGAGTCACTTCCTCCACAATCTCACCTCTTCCGGAAGATCGCCTTCTTCGTTGCCAGGCGAACCGCCTCAGCATGGGCCCGCTCCTCCAGGGCATCGTCCAGGGCCGCCAACTCGACCTCGCCGTACCTGCGCCTGAGAGCCTGGACGATGAGATGATCGGCCAAACGGGGGTTCTTTGGCAAGAGCGAGCCGTGCAGGTACGTACCGAAGGCGTTCTCCCCCCGCACCGCGCCCTCGCTGCCATCGCGACCGTTGTTGCCGAAGCCAGCGATGACCCTCGCCAATGGCCGAGCGCTCGGCCCCAGGTAGGTGCGGCCACCGTGGTTCTCGAAGCCGACCAGCGTGCCGCCCTGCCAGCGCACGACCACGTTGCCAATGAACCGCCTGGCCGTCGGGCCGGGATGCACCGTCCAGGCATCGAAGATGCCCACGCCCGCCAGTTCCTCGCCGGCGGCAGGGCGATAGTAGCGCCCCAAGAGCTGATAGCCGCCGCACACCGCCAGGAGCACCACGCCCTCCGCCACCGCCTGGTGCAGGGCCTCGGCCTTGGTCTCCAGCAGGTCCGCCGCCACCCGCCGCTGCTCGCGGTCCTGCGCGCCTCCTATGAAGATCAGGTCGTAGGCGGCAGGCTCCAGGCTGTCGCCCAGCTCCAGCTCGTCCACCACCAGGGTGATGCCCCGCTGCTGGCAGCGGCGGCGCAGGCAGAGGATGTTGCCGCGGTCGCCGTAGAGGTTCATCAGCTTGGGGTAGAGGTGGGCCAGGCGAAGAGCGGTTTCCACAGCCTCAGGCCTCCTCCCAGAAAGGCGGACGCTGGCCCCAGCGGGCAAGGAGCTTGCGCACCTGGAGCATGGCGGTGTAGGTGGGACTGACGTACAGCCGCTCGCCCTCCGGCGTGAGCGCCAGGGCCATCTCCAGGGCTGCCTCCGTATCCGGTTCGATGCCGGGATAAGCGTCGATGTCGGCGTATTTCAGGCGGAGGGCCATGTCCGCCGCCCGCCGGCCGGAAGCCAGCAGAAGAGCGGCCTGGCCGGCCAGCATCTCGAAGTCCACGTCCCAGATCCAGGAGACGTCCCGCCCGTCGGCGATGTCATCATTGAGCAGGAACAGTAGGTTCTTCGGCCCCTCCTCGGCGCTGATCGCCCGCAGCACCTGATTCAGGCCGGCGGGGTTCTTGGCCAGGATGGTGTGCACCTCGCGCCCGCGGACGACCATCCTCTCCTGGCGGCCAAAGGCAGCGGTGAAGGAGGCGGCGCCCGTCTGTATAGCCTCCGCCGGCACGGCCAGAGCCACGGCAACGCTCACTGCCGCCAGGGCGTTGTAGGCATTGTAGAGGCCCATGAGGGGCAACGACAGGTCGAGCTGCCCCGAGGGGGTGGATAGGGATAGACGCAGGGGAGCGTCGGGCCGCTGCCCGACCCTGGTGGCCTCGATGTCGGCGGCTGGCCGTGCCCGGCCACAGCCGGGGCAGGACCAATGGCCGACGTGCCCGTAGAACACGGCGCTGTAGGTGTACTCGCAGCCGCAGGCGGGGCACCAGCGAGCGTCGGCGGCGTGCTCGATCTCCTCCACGGCGCAGGCGGTGTCACTCACGGCGTAGAACAAGACGGGCCCGCGGCAGGCATCGGCCAGGCTGGCCACGCCGGGGTCGTCCGCGTTGAGAACGACGGTGGTGGCTGGCGGGAGAGCAGCCAGCGCTCGCCGCCAGACGGCAGCCACGCTGTCCACCTCGCCGTAGCGGTCGAGCTGATCGCGGAAGAGGTTGGTGAAGGCGACCACGCGGGGAGAGAGAGCGGCGGCTGCCTCCGGCAGCGTCGCCTCGTCCACCTCGAAGATGCCCAGGCGTCGTTCGGGCTGGCGGAGCTGGCCGCGGGCGTCCGTCGCCTCGATGAGGCAGGCGGTGATGCCCCGCATGAGGTTGGAGCCGCTGTGGTTGTGGACGGGCCGGTAGCCGGCCGCCTGAGCGATGTTCCTGACCAGGCGAGCGGTGGTCGTCTTGCCGTTGGTGCCGGTGATGAGGACGCAGCCATGGCCCAGCCGGGCCGCCAAGCGAGCCGCCAGGCCCGGGGCGACGGCGTCGGCCACCAGGCCGGGGAGGGCGGTGCCACCACCGAACCCAAGGCGACGGCTGAGGACCGCCGCCGCCTTGGCCGCCGTCACTGCCACTGCCGTGCGCGGGCCCGAGACCGCGCTCACTGGCCCTCCTTGCGTGCCTCGATGAGCTTCACCAAGCCAGCCATGAAACGTTGCACCGTGAGCACCTGAAAGCCCGCCCTTTCGACGTTGGCTAGGGTGTCGCGGTTGATGTTGTCCCCCGACAGGCGCAACCAGGGCGGGTTCAAGATATCCATGAGCCAGCCGAGGGGACGCCAGTCGCTTCGAACGTGCTCCAGAAGGATAACGCGCCCGCCCGGTTTGAGCACTCGCCGCACCTCCGTCAGGCCAGCGATCGGGTCGGGCACCGAGCAAAAGACAAAGGAGGTGGCAGCGCAATCGAAGGCGTCATCGGCGAAGCCCAGTCGCTGGGCATCCATAATGCCGAACTCTACCGCCTTTCCGTTCTTGCGAGCCCGGTTTGCAGCCCCGGTCAGAAGGCTGGGGCTGAAGTCTACCGCCACCACTGCGGCCGCGGGCGGATAGTAGGCCATGTTCATGCCTGTTCCCACGCCTACCTCCAAGACGCGACCGCCCTCTACTTTCGACCAGAGGAGGCGCCTCCAGCTCTTAGGCACTAGCTCTAAGATGACGTCCTGTAGGTCGCGGCGATGCTGCTTCACCTTGGTCGGCTTCCGATGCTGCCCCTGGCTTGTTCCCACCGTAGCCTCCTCGCCAGGCAACCTCACGCTGCCGGCTTGAATCGGCGCAGGCGCAGAGAATTGGTCATCACCGATAGCGAGCTGAAGGCCATGGCCGCCGCTGCCAGGATCGGGTTCAGGAAGCCAAAGTCGCCGAAGAAAGGCTGCAGGCCGCCCGGCACGCCCGTCCTCGAAAACAAAGGATACAGAATGCCTGCCGCAATGGGAATGAGGGCAACGTTGTAGAAGAAAGCCCAGAACAGGTTCTGGCGGATGATCTGTATGGTCTTCTTGCTGAGGGCGATGGCCGTGGCCACGCCGCGCAGGTCGCCACGGATGAGGGTGATGTCCGAGGCCTCCATGGCCACGTCGGTGCCACTGCCGATGGCGATGCCTACGTCGGCCTGGGCGAGAGCGGGGGCATCGTTGATGCCGTCGCCCACCATGGCCACCACCTTGCCCTCGCCCTGTAGAGCGCGCACCTGGGCGGCCTTGTCCTCGGGCAGGACCTCCGCCAGCACGCGGCCGACGCCCACCTGGCGGGCAATGGCCTCGGCGGTGCGGCGATGGTCGCCGCTGAGCATGATCACCTCGATGCCCATCGCCTTGAGGCTGGCGATGGCCTCCTGAGCGCCCTCTTTGACGGTATCGGCCACGGCGATGACGCCCAGCACCTGGCCGTCGGCGGCCACGAACATCGCTGTCTTGCCCTCAGCCAGCAGCTCCTCAGCGGTCGCCGCCAGGCCGTTCAGCTTGGCGGCCCGCTGCTCCATCAGGCCGAGGTTGCCCAGGAGAACCTGACGTCCGCCCACGCGGGCCTGGACGCCCAGGCCGGGCACGGCGACAAAGTCCTGCGCCTCAGCCAGGGCCAGGCCGCGCTCCCGAGCCGCCGTCACAATCGCCTCCCCCAGAGGGTGCTCCGAGCCCCGTTCGGCGCTGGCAGCCAGACGCAGCACCTCGTCGGGCTGGCCGTCGCCCGCCAGCACATCGGTCACCCGCGGCCTGCCCTCAGTGATGGTGCCCGTCTTGTCCATGACCACCACCCGCACTCGATGGGCCGTCTCCAGGGCCTCGCCGCCGCGTATGAGCACACCGCTCTCCGCCCCCTTGCCCGTGCCGACCATGATGGCCGTGGGGGTGGCCAGGCCCAGAGCGCAGGGGCAGGCGATGATCAGCACAGCCACGGCATTCAGGAGAGCGTAGGTCAGCGGCGGCGATGGCCCAACGATGAGCCACACACCGAAGGTGAGGGCCGCCACCGCCATGACCGCCGGCACGAAGTAGGAGGCCACCACGTCGGCCAAGCGCTGGATGGGCGCCTTGGAGCCCTGCGCCTCCTCCACCAGGCGGATGATCTGGGCCAGAACAGTCCCCTGGCCGACCTCGGTGGCGCGGAAGCGGAAGGAGCCCACCTTGTTGATGGTGGCACCGATGACCGCGTCGCCGGGGCCCTTCTCCAGCGGGATGCTCTCGCCGGTGACCATCGATTCGTCCACCGCCGAGCGGCCTTCGAGGACGATGCCATCGACGGGGATCTTCTCGCCCGGCCGGACGACCACGACGTCGCCGGGGGCCACTTGCTCGATGGGTATGTCCACCTCCTGGCCGTCGCGCACCACCCGCGCCGTCTTCGCCCGCAGGCCCATGAGGCGCTTGATGGCCGCCGAGGTCCGGCCCTTCGCCCTGGCCTCCAGCCAGCGGCCCAGCAGGATAAGAGCGATGATGATTGCAGAGGTCTCGAAGTAGACGCTGGTCTCGATGGCCGCCGCCTCGAACAGGCCAGGCGCGAAGGTGGCGGCGATGCTGTAGCCGTAGGCGGCGCTGGTGCCCACAGCGATGAGGGTGTTCATGTCGGCGGTAAGGTGTTTGGCTGTCTTCCAGGTGCCCACGTAGAACTGCCAGCCGGCCCAGAACTGCACCGGCGTGGCCAGCAGGAAGGATGCGACGTTGATCCAGCGGACGCGGACATCGGTCAGGAGCGGGATGTGCTGATGCTGGGCGCCCAGCATGAGGAGCGCGCCGACAATGCCGGCGAAGAGCAGCTTGGCCCGGAGGGTGCGCTGCTCCCTCTCCCGCGCCTCGGCCTCAGCGTCGCGCTCATCCTCCGCCAGCTCGCGCAGGCGGTAGCCGGCGTCCTCCACCGCCCGCCGCAGGTCAGCGATGGCGACCCGGCCGGGCACGAACGCCACCGTCGCCCGCTCGCTGGCCAGGTTTACGCTGGCCGAGAGGACGCCTGTGACCTTCGCCAGCGCGTTCTCCACCCGCCGCACGCACGAGGCGCAGGTCATGCCCTCGACGGGAATGATCACTCGTTGCTTGTCTACGGCCTGGGCCTCGGCCATCTCCTATCCGCCCCCTTCTGCGCCAACCCCGGTCAACGATTGGCCAGGGTGTAAAGCTCCAGCATCTCCTGCACCATCTGCTCCTCGCGCCCGTTCTTCACGCCGTCGATGACGCAGGTGTGCAGGTGGCCCTCCAGGATGATGGCCTCCATCTTCTCGATGGCGCGGCGGACGGCGAAGCTCTGCTTGAGGATATCTGGACAGTACTTGCCCTCCTCGATCATCCGCCGCACGCCGGCCAGGTGGCCATCGATGTAGTTCAAACGCTTGAGGACGTCCTCGCGCACCTCATCCTTCACGCCGCTCACCTCCTGCTTGTTCCCCGCTGCCTCCATTATAGCACAACCCACCCCCAGGGGGAGGGGGTATGCCCCATGAGTATATCAAATCCAGGGTTATCTAGCTGATGCAGGGCAGCGTGTTAGAATGGCGGTATGGAACTATGCGCTTCAGCCCCGACCTTCTTCTGGGGAGTATTGCGGAGGTTGTACTGGTGCGCTCCCGCCATACTCCTTGACCCCTTTGATTTCTATGAACGTTATCTGAGGCCTCATGTTGGTCGGGATATAGACATGCCTTCTGAATGGTTCCCTGTTGTCCTCGCTGGCGGCATCATCTGGGCTGGATTTCTCACCTATCACGAGTTGTGGAGCAAGACGGCTAATTCGACTGTCATCTTTGAAATTCGCGAAGCGTCCATTGCGTTCACTAATTACAACCATGACAGACCGGAACAACCTTTGGATTTAGCTCAGATTGACATCAAGGGCGGACTTCGGAATAGGGGAAATGAGCGAGCGGTGATTGATGCCGTCAATGTAGCCCTAGAGGAAAAGGCGTGGCCGTTTGGGTGGAAAGCAATTGGCCCACCACAGCCGCCGACCTTACTCAACCAGCTTGGCGCAAGGGTCGATCCCTATTATCACGGAATAAGTGTGGATGGGCGATCACGTTCAAGAGCTGTATCAAACATATGGGCCTATGTCTCTATTCCGGCTACCATCAAGGATCGTCTGTCAAATCGTTATCGCGTTCGTGTTGTTGTGGAGGCTGCCGATCAGCAAGCCAGTTCAACCTTTGTCGGTGTCGATCTCCAAGGGTCATTTAATCGCGATCTTGCTGGATTTAGGCAGCGGATTCAGGAGCGACAGAATCAATGAGATGCTGCTATCTCAATGTCTTTGCATTCAGCAACCGCAATAGTGTATCGCGGAATAGAAACGGATTGTGTCGATTGTTGAACCGGAACGCCATTTCGTCCAGCTAAGCGAGCAGATGCCGGGCGGTCATGGCGATGCGCACGAGGGCGTTGGTAGGCCCTTCGATCTGAGCCTGGAAAGGATCAGGCGACCCTCGATGTAGGGTCGCCCGCTGGTGTCGCCGAAACGGCCTGTGAGCATGGCGGCTAGAGGATCATCGTGCGTTGGTTGCTGTCGATAAAGCGAACGATGACGTGTTCTCTCGGCAGCCCTTTCTTGTCGATCTGCGCCATCACCGAGGCAAACGTGCTTCCAGACGCCCTAACCCGTCCCCTATAGAGCGCAACCCATTGCTTCGGATAGCGGTCAATCAGCCGAGGATGGTTGGAGGACAAGACGCGGGCCGTTCTCCTGAAGCTGCGGAGGTCGCGTTCGACGTCCCTGGGATCGCCTACTTGCTCCAGAACAGCCT
>JALHUG010000048.1 GCA_022866185.1 Dehalococcoidia bacterium | reverse complement strand
TGGCGGCCGGCGCCGACGCCGTGATGCTCGGCTCCATCTTCGCCGGCACGCAGGAGGCGCCCGGCAAGGGCTACTCGTGGGGGATGTCCACCGGCCACTCGCAGCTTCCGCGTGGCACCCGCATTCATGTTGGCGTGAACACCACCCTGGAGCGTGTGCTTTTCGGCCCCACCTCTCGCACCGATGGCACGGAGAACCTGGTGGGGGCCATTCGCACCGCCATGGGGATGTGCGGGGCCCAGACCATCGCCGAGTTCCACAACGTGGAGCTCATCGTGGCGCCCTCCATCAAGACGGAGGGGAAGCTACTGCAACGTCAAGCGGCAGCGTACCCTCGACCGTAACGTCGCCGTCCGCCCCTAGCGTCACCCGCGTCACCAGCCCGCGGATGGTTTGCTGCCAGCGCGCGCGATCCTCCTGCGTGACGGAGCTTGCCGCCAGCGCGGCGTCCTTGAGCCGCTGCACGGCCAGCGTTGCCCAGTTGACGACGCGGTGGCGCTGCTGCCACTCCGGACGGCGCATGAGGTTGATCGAGCCCAGCACGACCGCGCGGTCAACCGCCTCCCGCGCTGCTGCCTCAACGTCCTCGACCGGCAGCGCGTTGAGCTCGTCCAGGGCCGCCGCGTGCTCGGCCCGCGCCTGCGTAATCTGCTTGAGCATGGCGGCCTCGGTGATGTAGCCCTTGCGCGCCCAGGTCACCACCTTGGCCTCCTCTTCCTCGGCACGGGCCACGCGCCCCTCCAGCTGCTGCCGGCGCTCCTCACGCTCCTGGCGCTCGGCGTCCTGCCGCTCCCAGTAGACCTGGGCCTGGGCCAGCGCCGCGTCGGGGTCGTTCAGCAGGGCCAGCACGTAGCGCTGCACCGGCGGCTCTACCAGCTGGGCGGACCAGCGCGACCGGCCCCCGTGGGCCCTCGCCCCGTACCGCGTGGCCTGGCAGCAGACGTAGTAGGCTAGCCGCTCACGCCCGCCGCGCGCCGCCACGCAGCTCGCCCCGCAGACGCCGCAGCGGGCCAGGTGCTGCAGCAGGTAGACGTGCTTGGTGTTGCGCGGGCTGAACGTCTTGCGCCGCTGCCGCGCCTCGGCCGCCGCCGCGAACAGCCCCTCGCTGACCAGCGGCGGGCAGGCCATCGGCTCACCCGCGTAGGTTCCGCGTCCCACGTAGCGGGGCGACGTGAGGAGGCGGTTGACCATGCTCGCGTGCCACCCGTGCGTTGACCGGTGGCAGGGGTGGCTAGCGTTGGCGGGCGGGGGCACGCCGCTCTCGTTGAGCCGCGCGGCGACGGCGTGCAGGCCCAGGTTCTCCTCCGTCGCCAGGCGGAAGACCTCACGTACCACGTCGGCCTGCTCAGGGTGCTCGCGCAGGGTCTTGGCGGCGGGGTCGTAGGCGTAGCCGAAGGGCGTGATGGACGCCACGTAGCTCCCCTCCCTGGCCTTGCGCCTGCGGCCCTGCGTGGTCCGGCGCACGATGGAGCGGCGCTCGTAGCGGGCGATGAGCTGAAGCATGCCCACCGTCAGCTCGCCCTCCGGCGTGCTGGCGGGCAGGTCCAGGGCCACGAAGTGCAGGCGCTCGTCCCCGTCGCGGCTGCGCGTGGCGCTGAACAGCCGGTTGTAGTCCGCGGCGGCCACGTCCATGCTGGCGCGGCTCAGGCGGTCCACCGCGTAGATCACCACGCGGTCAAACGCCCTGTCCGCCAGCGCCGCCAGCAGCCTGCCGCCCGCCGGTCGCTCGTCCAGCGGCACGGTGCCTGAGACACCCGCGTCGGTGTACTCCTGCGTTACCGCCCAGCCCCGTGCCTCGCACCACCGGCGGCACTCGGTCAGCTGGTTCTCAACGGTGTGGCGCTCGGCCTGCTCCTCAGTGCTGACCCGCGCGTAGATCGCTACCCGCTCCATCGTTACCCCTCCCCTTGTTTGACGCTTGGCAGGCCAAGACGTAACGGCAAACGAGGGTAGAATGGTACGTGAGAGACAGCAGAGGTCGCTTCGTCAAGGGCTACCGACCTAACTGCGGGGGCTTCAAGCCAGGCAACCCCTATGGGTTTCAGCCAGGCCATACGCCGACCGGCGGCCTGGCCACGCGGTTTCAACGTAGGTTTGACAACCCTAGCTGGCGCGGTGGGGTTAGGCACGACCAGGATGGACGCGCGCGTATCCTGTGCCCTAGCCACCCGCACGCTCAAAAGAATGGCTACGTCCTCAGGTCGCGCCTGGCATGGGAGTGGGCCCACGGCCACCTCCTCCATCCGTTGTTTCACGTCCACCACGTTGATCATGATCCCTCAAACGATAACCCACTTAACTTGTGGGCGTTGCTCAACCGCCAACATGCGCGCCTCCATCGCTGGGAGCGCTAGGCGCTGCCGGCACGTTGTCCAGCGCCTCCATGATCGCGTTCAGCAGCGCCGCGTTAGGCCCCTTTCCAGCTTCGGCGCGCTCGACCTCGCCGATCCGTGACCCGCACCTGCTGACGAGCTTGCCTAGCGCCCCCATCGTGAGGCCCCGCGCTACGCGGGCGGCCCTGATGACGGCCCCCTTTTCGGCGTCCCACGCTGGCACCTTGGCCCTGGGGCCGCGCTCCAGCGGCTTGCTGCTCGGCCTGGGCCTGGCCTGCTTCTTGACTCGTTCCTGCGTGGGCATGTCTCGTACCTCCTCCTGCTTGATCCGTGTCCGTGATTATCCTTTACACTAATAATACGCTTTCGGGAGCTCGTTGTTACAGGTTTTGGGGGCCTTTTTGGGGCATTTTTTAGAGGGGCGGCGCTAGGCCCAGGGATCGCGAGGATTCCGCTGGCCCAGATAGGCTTGGAGGCCGTTTCTGGGGGATCGTTGCGCGGGCCGGTGTCTAGTGCCTAGTTCGCGTTGCAGGCGCAGCCTGGCCTTTTGTGGCACGTGTACTTTCGGGAGATGCAGGTGTCCCCGCAAGCCTTGCCGGTGGTGCAAACCTTGCAGCAGGTTTGAGGCGGCGGTGGCTCAAGAGCCGTGGTCGGTGGCGGAGGCGACTAGACCGCTCTCGACAAGTACGTCGCAGGGGTTGACGCCCAGGGCGGTGCAGTAGCGTATGAGCGCCGCCAGAGTGGGCGATTTCTTGCCGCGTTCAATGTGGGAGATGTAGGCCCGATCTAGCCTGCCACGCTTCCCCGCCTCCGCTTGTGTCCAGCCCAGCCGCAGACGGGCGGCCTTCAGAACCGAGCCAAGGGCTCGTCTTTGGTGATCCGTCAATCCCTCCATAGTCTTCCCCTTCCTCGCTTGGTTACCGGCAGAATTCGACGCGTGACCCTTAGGCACAATTCTACCGCTCATCGGGTCGCGCTGTCAAGCGAACGTCGGGCACGGCACCAAGGAGGGCGACATCGCCGTCCCGACCGGCCATGACAAGGGTCAGGCGTGCCACGATTCCATTTTCCTAGGTAGGCCGTAAACCGCTAGAGGGGCGATCGTGGCGTGGGTAGTATGGGAGACTGGGGTGGGCTTCCATTACGCTCTGGCCGACGTAGGGAAGGCCGGAGAACGGGATCTAGGCCCGCTCCTGGGCGTATAGGCGGGGTGCGTCCCCCTCCTCAACGACGTCCCTAGTGGTCTAGGATTGGAGTATGAAGACGCACGATCTGCGCCCACCCTGCCCCGCCTGCGGCCTGCCCCTGGCCTGCGTCAAGACGACGCGGCACGGCACCGTCACCCGACGCCTACGCCGGTGCGCCAACGGGCACCACCAGCAGTTCATTGAGACGGCCTGCGTGAGGCCCACCCCCCAAAACATCGACAGGCTCCTGCGGGCGTTCGGAAGGGATTGACCCATGCCCCCTAACTGGCAACGGGATGACGCGGGCGGGATCTTTGCCGTTTGCGACGATGACGAGCTTGACCCTGCGCGGCTAACGTCTGCGCCGGTCATGAAGGAGAACAAGCCGATGGCCGAGCACGACGACGCCTTTGTTGAGGAGCTCAGCGACCTCCTAGGCCGCATGAGCGCAAGCGACAGCCGAACGCTACGCAAGTTCATGGAGGCGGTAGGGGAGCAGGTGTCCGAGGTCAAGAAGGACGCCAGTAGCGCGTTCCTGGCCCAGCTAAAGGCGTACCTGGCGAGCTACCTAGCCGAGCTAGGGGCGATCCCTGGCGACGGCAACCAGACCGACGCCACCGGTGCGCCGCGTACCCCGCAGTTTCCTGCCGGCCCCAAGCCCACGCGCCCCCAGGCGAGCTCTTTGACCCCCGCGCTGAAGCAGCTTGCCCAGCGTCTTTTGCTTCGGGCCGTTTCCCAGCGCGGCAACCTACTGGCCGTTGAGCAGGACGATCGTGGTTTGACCCATAACCCCATGCGCAATGCCCGCGAACAGGCCGCCGAGTACGACATGCGCGGCGAAAAGCTCGTGAAGCATGACAGCGGGGCCAGGACCAGCGGGGGCGAGGTTGAGCAGGAGGACTTCTCGACCGACCCGTGCGCGTCGGCCCAGGCCGAGCGTGACCGCGTGGCCGCCCAGAGGCGGGGGCGGTAGGCGGTGCAGTACCGCATCGTCCGCGTGAGCACCGACGCCGAGGGCAACGGGCAAGCCGACCTGCCCCTCTCAGTCCCTTCAAGCTGGCAAGCGGGAATGGTCAGAGCGGTAACGCTGGTTTTTGACCCTGCCTGCCGGCCCGCCTATGAGGGTACAATCATTACGACGCTTGCCTGCCTAGCCAGCGGGGGCGCGCATGACCTCTCGAGCCCAACGGGTGACCCGCCCGCGCATGGCGCAGACGACCGCCAGGTAACGCTCCAGTTCTACGTCGGGCGTGGCGTCAGGGTCGTGGTGACCGGCGGCCCGCCTCTCGTTGAGGGCGCAGTCGAAGCCTATGTGTTCATCAGCTAGGAGGGAAGACTGATGGCCGCAGGTGACCTCTCCGTCAACTTCAAAAGGCACTGCGAGCGGTGCCCCTACTACAAGGGCTGCCCCTGGGTCAGCGTGATCGATGCCTACTTCGAGAGGGTTGAGCAGGTACTTGAGCTTTACGTGCCCAGGCAGGCGGGGGTGGACTGCCAAACCTGGGTATACCCGACCGAGTGCCAAAGCGTGCGTGAGGACATCGCCCGCAAGGGACCACCTACCCCCAAGCAGGCCGACGCCGCTTTCCTGGCTAACCTGAAGACGATGGCTGCCGAAGCCGAGGCCCAGCTCCGCAGGGCAACCGCAGGTCGCGGCAAGGGGCCGCAGAAAGGGACGTAAAACGATGGCGAACCTAACCCTAGAGGACATCGAAAAGACGCCCCTGGGCCGGCAGATTATTGCCGAGCGCGACGCCCAGGCCCAGGCGGAGGCCGCCGAGGTCGAGGCCAAGCGGGCCGCTGAGATCGCTGGCTGGCTTGACAGGATCATCGCCCTGAGCCCCGCTTACCTGACCCTACGCGACGAGGTGCTACGGCTGGTGGGCGAGCTGGCTCCGCACGTTGACAGGCTGGTTGAGCTGCGCAGGCAGCTGCACGACCTGGCCGGTTTCGTCCGCAAGAACGGCGGCACGGTCACCGACCTACCTGAGCCGCTGGCAACTAACGACGTGCGTAAGGCGGTTGACGCCGCCCGTGACGTGGCCGTTCGCCTGGCGCACGGGCTGTAGAGGAGGCCAACCATGCAGACGAAGACGCTAACGGTCAAGGTGACAACTTCCGAGGGTGGTGGCATGTCAGAGTTGGTCCTCCCTGGGCCCATCAACCGCCTGCTGGCCCTAGGCGTCCACTACGACGCGGCCTGCCCCGACACCACCGGCATGTCCGTGCAGTGCAGCGTGCCGGCGTACAAGGAGCTGTTGTGCCTGATGAACCGCAACACTGACCTCCCGCTCAGCCAGGTAACCGAGGTTGAGGTTGACCCGTCAGGCGCGGCGCGCGCTGAACCGTGCACCAAGCCGCCGCTGGTAGGCGGGGTGCTGAACGTGAGCGTGAGCGTGCCGCCGTTCTGCGACCCGATCGTTGACGCTGTGACGGTGACGGCGGTCGTTGAGGTTTGAGGAGCGGTTAGTTGGGGCGGTGTTTTCGCTCGCGTAGCCCATCCCTCCGTGAGCGACAGGCTCTCCTTGGCCTGGCTTCCTTAGCCACCGCCCCAACGAGCTGCCTTTGACGAGGGTAGCATGGACCCAACGCACGGTGACCCAACCGCTGCCCAGGTGCGAAGCCGCTTGCGTGACGGCTGCGCGAGCGTCAGGGCCGACCAGGAGCGAGCTATCGCGGGCCTGGAGGCGTGCCTTGACCTCCTACCTAGCCTCTGCGAGCGGATCCAGACGCGGCGTCACACCCTTTCACGCCTGGTGTCTGAGGGCACCGCCGCTGGCCTGAAGCTGCCGATGCCGGTGCACGTAGGCTCACGACCGGCGCTGGCCGCCAAGGTTCGGGCCACGATAACGGCCCTGGATCGGTTGCTGCGCGTATGAACGTGACATCTGACGCCCTCTTGTTTCAATGGGCAACGATGGGAAACCTGAGACGCCGAGGCAGTTGGCAGCGGGGGTCGATCCGCCGTTGACTACCTCGGCGATGCCCCACCTCTGAGGTAAGATCAAGCATGGGGAAGTTTCAAAAGGGCAACTCCTACGGGTTTAAGCCAGGCAACCCGTTCAGGTTTCGGCCAGGTCACCGCCCCGCTAACTGGGCTGGCGGTTGCCCGCGCTGGCTTGGCAAAATGAGTGGGTCTAGCAACGACCTCCGTTGGCTCGTTAGAATCAACGGACGCCGGTATACCCTGGCACGCATCGTGCTAGGGCTGAAGATCGGGCGACCGCTGACCTCCGACGAGGTGGCCCACCACGTCAACAGCAACCCCGCTGACGACCGCCCCGAGAACCTTGAGCTGATGACCAGGACTGAGCACGTGGCATGGCACAACCAGGAGCGCGCCGCATGAGCCGTAAGAAGCAGCCATCCTTACCGCCGGTGGAGAGGTTTGAGATCACGGCCTACCGCTGCGACGGCGGGGCGCGCGGCAGGCGCTACATGCCGCCTGGCCCCCCCACCGCTAACCGGCCCCTGATCGTCATTGACGAGGCAGGCGTGCCGAGGCAGGTGGGAGCCTTTTTCGCCCTGGGCCCACCCCTAGGCCCGCCCTGCCCACGGATCCCGCTAGAGCACGTGCCAGGTTGCTACCACCTCAACCCACCGCCGGCAAAGCCCGACGCTGCGCCCCTAGAGGCCGCTCCTACGCCAACCTCCCGCCAGGACAAGGCTAACGCTAGCTGTGAGCCTGACCCTGAGCCCGTACCACCGCCGCCCGCTAAGGCCCAAAGGCCCCAGGTTGCGTCTTCCGCGCCCGACGCCGAGCCTGCGCACGTCTTTGAGCCTGAGCTTGACGCCAGGTGGGTTGAGTCCTAGTGCGAGCTACGCAGGGCTAAAGCTTCACCGATCATTCACCTCAGCCTTTCCTTGGGCTGTAATGATCCTCGCACACGGTGGGGTAACATAGTATGCAGCTTCAACCCTGCAGGTGACGCGGGCCGTCGGTAACACGGCGGCCCAGATCACCACCTCCTAGGACATAGGGTTAGCTGCAGAAAGAAGAGGGTTGAAGCATGAGCCTAGACGGGCCGAGCAAGCCCCCCAACAAGACAACAAAAGACGCCTTCTTTCGCGAGACCCTGGCCCGCCTCCCCGACGCCAAGCCGACCTCCGACGGGTGGCACGCGGCCAGGTGCCCCGCCCACGACGACGAGAACCCCTCCCTGAGCGTCAAGCAAGCGGCTGACGGCAACGTCCTCCTGAAGTGCCACGCTGGCTGCGAGCCCACCGCCGTTCTCGTGGCCCTGGGCCTGGCCACCGTCCACGACTATCGCGACGCCGATGGCAAGCTCTACGGCCAGGTAGTAAAGCAGAAGGCCAACGGCTACAAGGCGTTTACCGTGCGCCGACCCGACGGCAACGGCGGCTGGGTCTGGAACTGGTCGGGCGTTACGCGTACCCTCTACCGGCTGCCGGCGCTGCTAACGGCCGACCCGACGCGAGGCGTGCTGGTGGTTGAGGGCGAAAAGGACGCCGACACCCTGGCCGCCCTGGGCTTCGTCGTCACCACCAACCCGCACGGGGCCGAGAAGTGGGCCGACGCGTACTCCGAGACGCTCAGGAACAGGCGCGTCATCGTGGTGCCCGATCACGACGCCGCCGGTGAGCGGCACGTTGGGCAGATAGCCCGCTCCCTGCAAGGTATCGCGAGGGAAGTGCGGATCGTGCGCCTTCCCCGCCTAGAGGACGGCGAGGACGTGTCGGACTGGCTCGAGAAGCGCGAGGGCAGCGCTGAAGAGCTGAAGACCCTAGCACGTCAGGCCCCGCTATACGCGCCGAGCGAGCCTGCACCGGTTGAGCCCGCAGAGGAGCCCGCCGTCATTGAGCTAGAGGAGGGCTACGAGGTATCCGTCCCCATCCTTGAGAGCGCTACCACGTTCACCTTCATGCACGTCAAGGAGAGCTACCGGTTTGGGCAGCGCATCCTGGACGCCGCCGTGACGGTAGCCCACGAGCGTCAGGGCGTAGCCAGGCAGCCGTACACGGGCCACGTTGGCCTGCTCTCGCACAGCGGCAAGCTTGACCTGAGTAAAGACCTGAGCGACTGGTTCGGAGGCGACTGGCAGGAGTGGAAACCCGCCGTGACCAGGGCCTGCGTGCTGGTGGCCAACGCCAAGACGGCCTATGACCTGGCCCAGAGCGAGCATCTTGTTGACATGAGCGCCCCGCCCGCTGACGAGGAGATGCCCGTTCGCTGGACCTTTTACCCGCTGGTTCAAAAGGGAGCCATCAACCTGTCCTTTGGCAAGAAAAACACGCTCAAGAGCTACAACGCGCTGAGGATCTCAATCTACGTGGCGTTGGGGCTTGACTTCACGGGCGCAAAGGCAGATGAGGGCCGGCACGTGCTCTACGTTGATGCCGAGAACGTTGGCGAGCTTGCCGTCAAGCGTTGCGTAGCGCGGCTCCTGGCGGGAATAGGCAAGACCTGGGCCGACCTGGGCGGGCGGCTTCACGTCAAGCCCCTGGGCTACCAGAAGCTGCCGGCCCACCTGCCGGCGCTGCGCCGCCTGACAAAGCGGTTTCAGCCCGCCCTGATCGTGATCGACAGCGGTGGCTACGCCGCCGGTGACCCCGACCTCAACGCGCCCGCCAGCGCCGCTAGCGTCTACGACGTGCTGAAGGCGCTAGGCCCAGCCTGTGACACCTCGCTGGTGAACTTGCACGAGAAGCGGGAGGGCAAGCACCAAGCGCCGTTTGGAAGCGTGTTCTGGGAGAACGGGGCGCGGCTGGTGTGGAACCTGCAGGCCGACGAGGACGATAGCGACCGAAAGCAGGTTGGCTTCTTTTGCCGATACGTCAACTACGGGCGCAAGCCTACGCCGTTCAGCCTCATCTGGACCTTCGACGGTGACAGGGGGCCGGTAACGGTGAAGAAGACCGGCGACGTGTCGGCGTTTGCCCACGAGATCAGCTTGACGACGCGCCTACACGAGGCCCTGGCTGACGGCACGGCGCGCACCAACACCGAGCTGGCCACGCTGCTTGATGCGCCCCTGGACACGGTAACCACCAAGCTCAGCCAGGGCGTGGGCCGCTACTTTGCCACGGCGGGCAAGCAGGGACGGAAAACGCTCTACAAGCAGTGGCGTGAGGGCGACGCCGCGCCCGATGATGACGAGCCGCCTGCCTACTAAGGTGCAAACGTTACCGCCTACCCCTAAAGGGGATCTATGTTGTTAACACTCAGAATAGATATAAAAAGAGGCCGAACGTTACCGCGAACGTTACCGGTAGACGAACGTTACTACCGGCCCGACCCCTATAAGGTAACGTTAACGTTCGCCCGAGAAGGAGGAAGGCAATGCGCACCTGGCAGGAGCTGACCTGCCACGAGCAGGCCACCGTACAAATGGGCAAGGGCGGGGCGCTCACCTACGCGCCGGAGGGCGATGACGACGCGCCGGAGGGCGATGACCTGACCCGCGCTCTGCTGGGCCTGCTGGTAGCCCACCTGCGCGGCCATATGGAGAAGACCGAGCTGCGCCAGGGCCTGGAAGCGCTGCTTGCGCCTAGGGCGCGGCGGCAGCGGTGCGGCTGGTAGCGTGAACGTTACCGGTAACGTTACCGCTTTTGACCGGTAACGTTCGTAGAGGAGGAAATACGGTGGACATGGGAAAGAGTGTGCTGACCGCCGCTGAAATGGACCGTGTCATCCTGAGGTCAGGGGTCACGGACGATGATCCCGCCACTGTAGCGCGGGTCTACAAGCTTCTCAGCTGGGCAAACACCACGCGCGTCTGGCAGGGCCTGCTTGACCTCTTCCTACGCGGGGCCGTTGACGCCCGATGGAGCGACGAAAGAGACGACTGGGAATTCTATTGCCCCACGATGCCCTACGGGAAAGACGCGTCTGCCGCCGTTGAGGAGGCCGAGCGCCTGCTGCGCGCCCTTCCCAAGGCAGACGACCTACCCTTTTGAGGCCGATGATGGGTTCAGGACTTCGATACACAGGAAATTATGGACAAGGGCGTCAAGAATTCTTGCGCGCCAAAAGTGAGGCGCAGCAAGCCGCGGAGAAGGCCCTCCTGAGGGCGACGCACGACCGAAACCAGAAGCTGAATCGGATCAACCGAGAACGGGGTCAGGGGGGTAAGTTTACCTGCCCGCCGCAGTGTGAGACCTGCTACCCCGTGACGGCGGGCCAGGCCGATCACGTGCACCTGGCCGTCCGCGATCTCAGGGCGGGAAAGGCGGCCCCCAAGCGCCCAACGGGAAAGAAGGGACGCTGCCGGATCTGTGGCGAGCCGTGCCCCAGGTCGTGCTACTACCACCGGCGCTGCCGGCTTGAGCCACCTCCCCAGGCCCTCCCCAGGACGTGCCGCTGGTGTGGTCGCTCGTTACCTGAAGGGACTAGCCCGAAGAGGAAGTGGTGCGGCGGAAGCTGCCGAGGCAAGGCTCAGCGCGCAAAGGTAAAGGCGCAGAGGCGCTCTGAGGGGGTAGCCAGATAGCCGACCCCAGCGCGCAGGTTCGCCCTCGTGGGCGGGCCGCAGGTTGCCACCACCGGCGACCCGCGCGCAGGTAGCGACGCCTCCCAGGTTCACCGTCCGTCGTCGTCATCCTTGTCTTGACTGCCGGCGTGGGGGCGTACCGACCCCTTGCCCAGGAGCGGCTCTGAAGGAAGGCAGATAGAGAACGACCCCAGGCCAACGCTGAGCCTGGGGCCGCGTGGTCTGAGGCTGAGCGACCTACGCCGGCAGGCTCACCGTGTACCTAGCCTGCGGGTTGGTTTCCCTCGGCCAAGACGGAGGGGAAGAGTGTGCAACTCTCTCAGCGTCGACGCTGAGCCTGACGAGTAGGCCCCCCGAACGACGCCGAAGAGAATGGAACACCACCAAGCTCTCGCTTAGAAGCGGGGCCGGCCGGTGACTAAGGAAGTGGCTTCAAGCTGTGGCTGGAGTCAATCGTCAGCCAAGGCGTCTCATCCAATCGTGGGCGTATTGTTCTGCCTCTTCCGTCTCGATTACCTCCAGTATTCTTGTCGCAACGTATTCGGGTGGGTCAGGAGGAGGAAGGTTGGCGTCGGCCTCTCCCTCAAACGGTTCGGGTTCAAAGTCGCCACCCTCAACTCCAAACATGTTCTTGTCAAGGTCGGTGAGAGTCATGTAGGGATACACGACGCTGACGATGATATTGTCTTTCGCCAATTCTTCTCTGGCAGTCAGCGTAATTGAATTCAGTGCTCGCTTTACAGACGAGTAGGCGCTCATGTTGGGCAGATACATGAGTGACGTCCCAGAGCTAATATTCACAATCATGCCGCCGCCCTGCTTTCTCATAGTTGGTATCACCAACTGCATGGCGATCAACGGTCCCACTACGTCCAGCTCAAAGAGCTGACGGTACTTGTCAAGATCGATTTGCTCTAGCGGCGCGTCGTACCCTCTGCCGGCGTTATTGATGAGGATATCTACCCTGCCGAAATGCTTCAGCACTTCCCCAACCATATTCCTGATGTCTTCTTGTGATGTCATGTCAGTTGGAATAGAGAAAGAGCTCGGCAGCTCTGCGGCAAGTTGATTCAGCCTATCCCTTGAGCGGGCGGCAAGGGCGACCTTTGCCCCATGCCTGGCGAGCAGTCTTGCCGTCGCCAGTCCTATGCCCGAGCTGGCCCCGGTGATGACAACAACCTTATCTCTGATATCCATTTGCGGAGATTATACCAGAGAGTTGCCGGCCAAGACCGAGGGCAAGAAGCACCAGCTAGCCCAGCAGCGCCGGTAGACCCTCCTCATTCCCCGCCTGACTGGGTCACCCTGAACGAAGCGAAGAGTCTATCGCCTGCCCTGGGATTCTTCGCTTCGCTCAGAAAGACACACGGAACCGCAGGCTCGGCGTTCATCCCTGCGCGCCCTTGACACCTTCGAGACTTTCTGCGATGATGCCAGCGCCTGGCCTGGGGAAAGGCGACGCGTCATGAAGCGATTCGCCTTTAGGCTGCTCTTCGCGGTTCCTCTGGCCGCCATGCTGTCGTTGCTGATTATCCCCGCTTTGACTCCCGCCAACAGGGAGGTTGGGCGATGCGCTGGCTTGCCTCTCTGACGCTCACGCTGTTGGTTGTGGGACTAGGCCTGGCCGGTTCCCTTCCTTCACCACCCGTCGCCAATGCATGCTCGGGTTACTCCGGCTGCACGGAATGGGCCTGGGAACGGTGGCACGTAGTGAACGGCACCCCGGACCTGCCCTGCAATCTTGGCTATGCGCGCTACTGGGCCGAGAACGCACAGGCAGACGGCCTTCCTGTCGGCTCCTCGGCGGCACCCCGGAGTGTCGCGGTCTTTCCCCCTGGCACGTTCTACGGCCCAGGCGGCCAGTACCGTTACACCGACCCGACCTGGGGACACGTTGCGTTCGTCGAGAGCGTCAATCCAGACGGGACGTTCGTTACCTCGAGCTGCTGGGCCACGCCTTGCCCACCAGCTGACTCGCCGCAGGGGGTCTTCACCTTTAACCCCGACTCTCGAATCAGGTTCATCTATCCTCAAACCACACCCACACCCACGCCTGCTCCTAATCCCGCAGTGGCCGGCGACTACAACGGCGACGGGATCACGGATATCGCAGTCTGGCGGCCAAGCACGGGGGAGTGGTACATACCGGTGCTCGGGGGCACGCCTATTCAGCTCGGCCAATCCGGGGATGTGCCTGTGCCGGGCGACTACAACGGCGACGGCATCACCCAAATTGCAGTGTGGCGGCCAAGCACGGGCGTTTGGTACATCTATGGTGGTGGTGGTGGTGCGACTACGCAGCTCGGCCAATCCGGGGATGTGCCTGTGCCGGGCGACTACAACGGCGACGGCATCACCCAAGTTGCAGTGTGGCGGCCAAGCACGGGCGTGCGGTACATCTATGGTGGTGCGACTACGCAGCTCGGCCAATCCGGGGATGTGCCGCTCAATGGTCTCCTTGACCGCGCAGTGGTGAGCCGCGCGCCGTCTGCTCCCGCGATGGGCAGTGACTTCAACGGCGACGGGGTCACGGACATCGGCGTCTGGCGGCCTAGCACGGGGGAGTGGTGGTTTCCGTGGCTTGGCACGACGCCTATTCAGTACGGGTTACCGGGAGACGTGCCCGTGCCTGGCTACTGGAGGAGCCCTACCGTAGCAGACATCGGCGTCTGGCGGCCTAGCACGGGGGAGTGGTGGTTTCCGTGGCTTGGCACGACGCCTATT